>JAXDHC010000227.1:0-4756 GCA_034664705.1 Solirubrobacteraceae bacterium | reverse complement strand
CGTCGGCGAGCGCCTGGCGCAGCCGATGGTGGCCGATGTAGCACCAGGGGCACGCGACGTCGGCCCACACGTCGTTCGGGATGGGGGATGTGGCCATGGTCAGGGTCAGGTATTCCCGGAGCGGAGGTATCCACTCGGCCACCGCCGCGCGCAGACGGTGATGGCCGATGTAGCACCAGGGGCAGGCGATGTCCGCCCACATGTCGACGGGAAGGGGTGACGTGGCCATAAGGGAGCTGGTATATCCGCGAACCGGCGCGCTGACTCGCTGTCGCCGGTCGCCACCACGCCGCCGTTCGGTCCTCGCCGCGCCCGGCGTTTCGCGCTGCGGCGCCCGGGTACTCCCCGCGGCGTGAGACTCCTCGTGCTTGCCACAGAGCCCGTCGACGCCGACCGTGTCCGCCGTGCCATCCCGGGCGAGGACCTCGACGCAGCCGAGGTGCTCGTCGTGTCCCCCGCCGTCAACGAGTCCGCCGTGGCGTTCTGGATGTCCGACAGCGACGAGGCGATCGCCGACGCGCAGTCGACCGCCGAGGCGACGGCCGCGCAGCTGCGGGAGAACGGCGCCAACGCGCGCGCCACGACCGGCGAGAGCGAGCCGCTCCTCGCGCTGCAGGACGCGCTCGCCACCTTCCCGGCGGACCGTGTGCTCGTGTTCGTGCGCGCCGACGATGCGGCGCGCTATCGCGAGGAGGACGTCATCGGCGAGGCCGAGCGGCGGTTCGGCGTGCCGGTCACCGAGGTCGCGGCGTAGCGGCTCACGCGCGGGTAGGCGTCCGCTCGCGCTCGCGCGCGGTCTTGCGGAAGCGCAGCACCTTGCGGATGTTGACCCGGTAGCGCTCGACGGCGGACGACGGCAGCTGGAGGCCGGACACGACCTTGTGAGGGTGCAGCGTCCACTGGCCGTTGTCCTCGACGAGGTCACCGCGCACCTGGTAGCTCTGCTGCCAGCTGAAGTCGTCGGCGTGGGCGTGGGCGCACAGGCACGCCGGGCCCGCCTCGATCGGCGCGCCGACAGGGTCGGCGTCGACGCGGACGACGAGCGCGCCCGAGTCCGCGCGCACGGGCACCCGCACCGCGAAGGGGAAGCCGTCCGGCCCCACGAACGCGAGGACCGCTGTCTCGTCCTCTCGGCCAAGGCGATCCATCCGCGTGTCCCACACGTCGAGACCGCCCTCGGGCGGCGCGTGACCCTCCTCGGGCTCCTTGTTGTGCCCCGAGCGGACCTCCTCGAGGTGGTAGTCGTAGAGCGTCGGCTCGGCCTCGAGGTCGCCGCCCGGCCACACGTAGACCCGCTCGGGCCGCACGTGCAGGTAGATGCGGTCGTAGTACCAGGAGAACATGCGCTTGAGCGGGTCGCGCGGGGCGAGCGCGGCCAGGGCCGGCAGCTTCGCCTCGAACTCCGACTCGAAGCGGCGGCGGTTGGCGGCGAGATCCTCGTCGTCGACGCGCGCGACCCCCTGGACGAGGACCGACGGGGGATCCTCGACGCCGCTGCCGGTCGCGTCGGAGAACAGCAGCGCGACGCGCGGATTGCGGGCCGCGTCGTCGGCCTTCTTGGGATAGCCGACCCCGGTCGTCACGTCGATGCAGGCGTCGCCGTGGCGGAAGTACGGCGTGACCGGCCACACGATGGGGCGCCCGGCGGCGTCGATCGTGACGAACTCGGTCGTCAGGAAGCGCTCGGCCGCCTGGGTCAGCTCCGGTGGGAAGGTCGACGGCATGGTGCGGAATCTAGTCACTCTCCTGCCGGCTGCAAGGGGGATCGGTCAGCCGATGCCGAGCGCCGCCAGGCGCTCGTCGAGGAGCGCGAGCTGGCGCCGGCCTGAGAGGCGCCACGGCTCGAATGCCGCCTGCACCGTGAGGCCGTCGAGCAGCGCGATCAGCGCGGCGGCCTCGGCCTCGGCGTCGAGGCGCTCGTCGAGGCCGTCGTCACGCAGGGCCCGCGCGAGCGCGGTCCGCAGGGCACGGTAGACGCGGCGCTGCTCGGCCTCGAGATCGGGGCGCGACACGGCGAGGCCCACGAACGCGAACCAGATGCGCGCCTCGGCGCGGCGCTCGGCGTCCAGCGGGAGCGCGATGACGAGCAGCGCCCGGGCGCGCCCGCCCGCCGGCGCGGCGCGCGCGCGGGCCAGGCCACGGTCGAGGACGAGGCGGAAGGCGGCCCGCAGCAGGTCCTCCTTCCCGGCGAAGTAGTGGGAGACGACGCTCGTCGACATCCCGGTCTCGGCGGCGACACGGCGCACGGTGGCCGCGTCGAGGCCGTCCCGCGAGACGACGCGCCACAGCGCCGCGACGACCTCCGCGCGGCGCGCCTCGTGATCGACGACTCGTGGCATCTCGGCGTGGTAGCGTATTTACAACAGGCGTTGTAAAACAAGCGGGGAACGACGTGGAGCTGAAGTGGATCCTGGCCGTCGGGTGCGAGGTGGCGTTCTGGACGCTCTTCGTGTCGTTCCTGGTCCTGCGCTACCGCTTCGGCCTCGACCGGGCGAGCATCGTCGTCCTCATCGCGATCATCGCGGACCACGTCGCCCTGCTCGGCCTCGGCATCTGGGACTACGTCGAGACGGGGCGCGTCAACCTGTACACGGCCTTCGTGCTCGGGATCCTGCTGTACGCGCTGACCCTCGGCCGGCGCGACACCGCGCGCGTCGACGCGTGGATCCGCCGGCGCGTCACGCCACGGGATCGTCCTCGCCCGGAAGCACGATCCGCGCCACTTCCCCCTCGATGATCACCCGCGGCACGACCGCGCTGACCTCGCGGCCGCGGGCGTAGTCGAGCACCTCCGTGGCGCTGGCGAACCCGGCCAGCTGCTGGAGGTGCTTGATCGTCGGGAAGACGAGCATGATCTCGTCGCGGTCGGCGGCGTCGAGCGCCGCCTGGGGGGTGAACCACCCGAAGTCGACGATCTCGTCGCCGTCGATGCGCGGCTCCTGCTCCCCGGGCTGGGGGACGAGGAAGAAGTGCGTGTCGAAGCGGATCATCACCTCGGGCGGCGTGATCCAGCGCGAGAACTTCACGAGCGACCCCGGGTCGCGGACGCTGATCCCGGCCTCCTCCTGCAGCTCGCGGACCGCCGCGATGCGGTGCGCCGTGTCGCCCTCGCCCTCGGAGGTGTCGACCGCGCCGCCGGGGAACACCCACACGCCGCCCATGAACCGGGCGGCCGGCGTGCGCTTGACGAGCAGCACCTCGAGCGCCTCGGATCCGCCGCGCAGCAGGATGACCGTGGCGGCCTGCCGGGGGACGGTCTCCTCGCCCGCTTCGTTGAGCTTCTCGCCGTAGGGCTGACGGTCGATCTCCACCGCCGCAGGGTACTCTGCGGCGCGATGACGGAGACCTCAACCGTGCAGAAGTGGATCTGCGAGTCCTGCGGGTTCATCTACGACCCGGCCGACGGGGATCCCGACGGCGGCATCCCGCCCGGCACCGCCTTCCAGGACATCCCGGACAGCTGGTTCTGCCCGGTGTGCGGTGCGCGCAAGAAGGACTTCGAGCCCTACGAGGACTAGCGCTCGGGACGCTCGCCGGCGCCGTGGCGCCGGTTCCGGCGGCCCTCGGCGTACAGCTCGGTCAGCGCCCCCATCGCCGCGCGGTCGGCGTTCTGCAGGACCGACGTGGTGGATGGCGGCCGGCGTCCCTCGTGGGCGCGCTCGGGCGTGTCCCCAGGCGCGTCGGGCCGCCTGAGCAGACGTCGGAGCCAGGTCGGGAGGCGGACCTCGCCGCCCCACTGCTCGAGTTCGCGCGCCATCGCCCCGCTCCTTTCGGTCGAGGCGACCATACGCCGGGCCGGCGGCGGGGACAAGCGCCCTCAGGGCGGCGCGCTCAGGCGGCGACCGGCAGCGGCGTCTCGGTCGCCACCGCGATCGCCGCGGCGGTGATCTCGACCAGGCGGCGCAGCTCGGCCGGCTCGATCGAGAGCGGCGGCATGAGCACGACGGTGTCGCCGAGCGGGCGCACGATCGCCCCGCGCGACCGGGCCTCGAGCGTCACCCGGTGGCCCATGCGCTTCGCGGGCGGCGCGCCGGCGAGCTCGATGCCGACCATGAACCCGCGCCGGCGCACCTCCGCGACCGCGTGAAGCGGCGCCACGTGCTCGGCGAGCAGCTCGCCGAGGAGCGCGATCTTCGGCTGCAGGCGCTCGAGCGTGCGCTCCTGCTCGAAGACCCGTAGCGTGGCGAGCGCGGCGGCGCACGCCAGCGGGTTGCCGGTGTAGGTGTGGCCGTGGAAGAAGGTCCGGAACTGCTCGTACGCGCCGAGAAAGCCGTCGTGGATGCGCTCCGTCGTGAGGGTCGCGGCGAGCGGCAGGTACCCGCCGGTCAGCCCCTTGGCGACGCACATGAGGTCGGGCCGGACGTCCTCGTGCTCACACGCGAACATGCGCCCCGTGCGGCCGAAGCCGGTGGCCACCTCGTCGCAGACGAGCAGGACGCCGAACTCGTCGCACAGCTCGCGGACGGCGCGCAGGTAGCCCTCCGGGTGGACGTGGATCCCGGCGGCGCCCTGCACGAGCGGCTCGACGATCACCGCGGCGACGCGGTCGCCGTGGCGCTCGAGGAGCGCGCGCATGTGGGCCGCGTCGCCCGGCTCGGCCTGCCACGTGTCGAACAGCAGCGGGCGGTAGAGGCTGTGGAACAGCTCGATCCCGCCGACCGACACCGACCCGATCGTGTCGCCGTGATAGCTGTCGCGCAGGCAGACGAAGCCCGAGCGCCACCACTCGCCGCGCTGCTGCCACCACTGGTAGGCC
>JAXDHC010000226.1:0-5325 GCA_034664705.1 Solirubrobacteraceae bacterium | reverse complement strand
GATGGTGGAGACGTTCGGCACCGAGAAGATCGGCCGCGGCCAGATCCAGCGTCTGGTCGAGGAGCACTTCGACCTGCGCCCGGGCGCCTTCCGCGAGCAGCTGAAGCTCCACCGCCCGATCTACCAGGAGACCGCCGCCTACGGCCACTTCGGCCGCGACGACGCGGACTTCACCTGGGAGCGGACCGACAGGGCCGACGCGCTGCGCGAGGCAGCCGGCCTGGCCGCGGCCGCGCCCGCCTGAGGCCTCCGACTCCCCGACCCGGCGGTGGCGTAGCTTTTCGTGCGCTTCGAGCGACCGCAATGCCGGCGACGAAGACGCCCGGAGATAGCCTCGCCGGCGCGGGAAGTCCGGACGCCGGCGCCGCCGGCCCGGAAGCACTCGTCCTATCCGAGAGGAGCAGTTCTTGCCCCGAAAGGTCGTCGACACGATCCTCCCGACCACCATGGTCGGTTCCTATCCGCGGCCCCTCTGGTACAAGCACCAGCTGCTGGGTCGCGACCTCCTCGACGCCTTCAAGCTGGAGGAGCATCACCACGCGTGGGAGGACGCCACGACCGCGGTGATCGGCGATCAGCAGCGCGCCGGCCTGGACATCGTCACGGACGGCCAGATGCACTTCGACGACTACGGCGGCGCCATCGGCTCCTTCGTCTGGTACTGGTACGAGCGCATCCCGGGCTTCTTCAAGCACAAGCTGCGCAACCCGCTGAACCTCGGCAACCCGATCGAGACCGGGGCCAGCGAGGCCGAGGTCAACATGTGGCACAACTGGGGCGGCACGAAGGTCACCGAGAGGGTAAGCCGCGGGCTGCCCAGCCGCCTCGTCGAGATGTACGAGTACGCCAACGCGGTGGCCGACCGGCCGGTCAAGGTCTCGATCGGCGCGGGCCCGCCGAACCTCGGCTTCCACGTCGACTACAACGCCCCGGACTCGGCCTACAAGACCCAGCGGGAGCTCGCCGAGGACCTGGCGCCGATCTTCAACCAGGAGCTCAAGGACCTCGTCGCCGCGGGCGCCGAGTACCTCCAGCTCGAGGATCTCGGCGGCTGGCTCCTGACGCCCGACAACAAGGAGGGCGAGTGGGTCATCGACGTGATGAACGCCTGGGTCGACGGCGTTGACGCCAAGCTCGCCTGGCACTGCTGCCTCGGCACGGGCTACGGCAACGCGGTCCACGGCCTGAAGGAGGCGCTGCCGTTGATCGTCGAGAACATGTACCGGGTGAACGTCGAGCAGCTCGTGCTCGACTTCGCGCTGCGCGACATGGCCGACGTGCACGCGCTCAAGGACATGCCCAAGGACCGCGAGGTCCAGGCCGGCGTCATCGACGTGCGCACGCTGCAGATCGAGACCGACGACGAGATCGTCGCGCGCATCCACAAGCTGCTGGACGTGGTCCCGGCCGAGCAGGTCTACCTGTCCACCGACTGCGGCCTGAAGGCGCTGCCGCGGTTCTGCGCCAAGGAGAAGATCCAGGCGCTCGTGCGCTCCGCGCGGCGCGTGCGCGCCGAGCTGTAGCCGACGTCGGCACAACGCGACGCCGCCGGCGGTCCGTCGCGACCGCCGGCGGACCTTGGCGGCGCCGTCCGCCCGATCGCCGTATCCGTTTCGACAGAGGAGCAGCACGTGCCGCACCTGCTCGATCTCACCCAGGAGATCTACGAGGGGATGTACGTCTATCCCGGTCACCTCGAGACCAAGATCTGGGAGCACCACCAGCACGACGAGACCGCCAAGAAGTTCGAGGGAGGCTTCTCGTACGCCTCGCGGGGGCTGACGCTCAGCGACCACGGCCCGACGCACGTCGACGCGCTGTCGCACCTGGACCCCTCGCCGAGCGCGCCCTCGATCGACAAGATGGACCTCGAGCAGTTCTACGGCGAGGGCGTGTGCATCGACGTGTCCGACGCGGCGCCGCGCACCGACATCACCGCCGCGGACCTCGACGCCGCCCTCGCCCGGTCGGAGGTCCCCCTCGTGGCCGGCAAGGTCCTGCTGCTGTACACCGGGACGCAGAAGCGCCTGGGCGGCACGGAGGAGTACCTCAGCCAGTACCCCGGGCTCGACGAGTCCGCGAGCGCCTGGCTCGTCGAGCGCGGCGTGAAGGTCTTCGGCGTGGACTGCCCGAGCCCGGACAACCCGGCGAGCCGGACGTACCCCTGCCACATGATGTGCCGCCGGCACGGCATCACGCACTATGAGAACCTCGCCGAGCTCGACCGCCTCCTGAACCGGCGCTTCACCTTCATCGGGTTCCCCCTGCGGATCCGCGGCGGCACGGGCTCACCGGTCCGCGCGGTCGCGATCGTCCACGAGGACTGACCGCGCAGCCGCCCGACACGACGACCACGGAGAAGAGCATGAACCACCGATTTCCCTCGACGGCGCCGGTGATCGTCACGTGCGCGCTCACCGGCGGCATCCACGGCAAGGAGGCCAACGACCGGCTCCCCGAGCAGCCCGACGAGATCGTCGCGCAGGGCGTGGCGGCGTGGCGCGCGGGCGCCGCGATCCTGCACGTCCACGCGCGCAACCCCGACGGCTCGAACACGATGAGCGCGGAGATCTTCGGCGAGCTGCACGAGCGGCTCTGTGCCGAGACCGACGCGGTGATCCAGCTCACGACGGGCGGCAGCCCGAAGCTCCCGGTCCACGAGCGGCTCACCTCCGCGCTCCTCGGCCCCGAGATGTGCTCGCTGAACATGGGGCTGATGAACTTCTTCATCCGCGGCGAGCAGGTCTTCTTCCCCAACCACCGCGACGACATCGAGCACTTCGCGCGCGAGATGCGCGCCCGGGGCGTGAAGCCCGAGTTCGAGGTCTACAACAGCGCGATGCTCGAGGAGGTCGCGCACCTCCTGTCGCTGGACATCCTCGAGCCGCCGTACGCCGTCAATTTCGTGCTCCACACGCCGACGCAGGGCGGCCAGCGCGGCACGCCGCAGAACCTCCTCGACATGGTCGCGCGCCTGCGCGACCTGCCCGTCGCCCAGGACACGCTGAACGTGACGGTCAGCTCCATGGGCGCGACGCAGCTGCCCATGACGACGATCGGGCTGGCCATGGGCATCAACGTCCGCGTCGGGATGGAGGACAATGTCTACCTGCGCAAGGGCGAGCCGGTGCAGGAGAACGCCCAGCTCGTGGAGCGGACGGTGCGGATCGCCGAGGAGCTGGGCCGCCGGCCGGCGACCCCGCAGGAGGCGCGCGAGATCCTCGGCCTGCGCGGCCGGGCGCCCGGCCGCATCCCCGAGGTGCCCGAGGCCGTCGCGACGCCCGCGCCGTAGACGGCTCAGCGGCCGGCCGGCGGCGCGTCCGCGCGGCCGGCCGGCGCCGCGTCGCCCACGGCCGGGCGCAGCGTGGCGCGGTAGGTCTTGCGCGGGCGCCCCGGCCCCGCGATGACCGATTCGCACGTCGCCTGCTCGATGGTGACCAGGTACTCCAGGTACCGCCGGGCGGTCACCCGCGCGATGCCGGTGGCGACGCCGACCTCACCGGCCGTGAGCGGCTCCGGCGCGGACGCGAGCAGCTGCTCGATCTCCTTCAGGCGCTCGGCCGTCAGATCCTTGGGCAGCCACCGGTGGCTCGGCGCGCCGCCTTCGCGGAGGCTGTCGACGGCCGTCTGGTCGAGCCGGTCGGGATGCAGCGCCGACATGCGCGCCAGGAACTGACCGAGCGCCTGGCGCAGGCGCTCCGGCGCGAACGGCTTCACGAGGTAGTCGATGACGCCGAGGTGGAGGATCGCGCGCACCACGGCGGTCGACGAGGCGGCGGTGACGGCGATGACCTCGACGGGCGCCCCCGAGGCGCGGAGCCCGCGGAGCAGCGCGACGCCGTTGCCGCCGGGCAGGCCGAGGTCGAGCAGGATCAGGTGCGGGCGCAGGTTGACGACCATCTGCTGCGCCTGCGCCGCGGTCGCGGCGACGCCGACGACCGTGAACGCCGGCAGCTTGGCGACGAGCCGGCAGTTCACGCTGGCGACCGTGCGGTCGTCCTCGACGATGAGGACGCGCCAGTCAGGCATGGGGGAGGAGGACGACGAACGACGTCCCGTCCGCGTGCGAGCGGACCTCGACGCGGCCCATCACGGCGGTCGCCGCCTCGTGGACGAGCGCCAGCCCGACGCCGGGATGCTCGTCCTTGGTCGTGACGCCGCGCGCGAACACCGACGCGCGCGAGGCGGGCATGCCGGCGCCCCAATCGCGGACCTCGACGGCGATCGCGTCGTCCTCGACGGCGATGGCGATGCGCACGCGCCGCCGCTCCGGCGTCATCTCGGCGACGGCGTCGAAGGCGTTGTCGAGCAGGTTGCCGACGATGGTCACGAGCTGCGTGTCGCTGAGCGCCTTGGGGAGCTCGACGGCGGTCTCCTCGACGGCCACCTCCAGCGCGATCCCCCGCTGCGCCGCGATCGCGGTCTCGGCGAGCAGCAGGCCGGCCAGCGTCGGATGCAGGGCGCGGTCCTCGAGCGCGCTGCGGCTGCCGCGGTGCGCGCTCGCGAGTCCCTCGAGGAAGCGCTGCGCCTCCTCGGTCTCGCCGAGCGCGAGCAGGCCGTGCAGCGCGTGGAGCCGGTTGGCGTGCTCGTGGGTCTGCTCCTCGAGCGCGCGCACGAGGCGCCGGAGCGCGGTGACCTGCTTGTTCTGCTGGTCGATGAGCTGGGCCGTCTCGACCGCGCTGGCGGCATGGTCGGCGAAGAACGTCAGCAGCTCGACGTCGGCGTCGGCCCACGCGCCCGCGGCGCTGCGGTAGACGTTCAGCGTCCCGACGACGTCGTCGCGGACGTCGAGCGGCAGGGACAGCAGCGATCGCCAGCCCTCGCCGCGGGCGATCTGCCGCCACCGGGCGAACCGCGCGTCCACCTCGATGTCCGTGATGAGCACCGGCGTTCGCGACTGCACGGCGTAGCCCGAGGGCCCCTGGCCGCGCTTCAGCGCCGTCGGGCCGCTGAGGTGGCGGTGGTACCCGGCGCTCAGGCCGTGGCTGCCCGCGAGACGGAAGCGGCTGCGTCCGCCGGTGATGAGCACGACGCTCGTCGCCTTGATGCCGTCCATGACGCGCGCGGCCTCCGCGGCCACCGCGTCGAGCACGGCCGAGAGCGAGCCGCCGGCCGCGACGGCGCGGCTCATCGCGAGCATCGCGGCGACCGGCGACGCCTGCACGTCGGCCACGCGCGCGCGCGTCAGCGCCCGCACCGATCCATCGCCGGCGCCGCTCGCGCCGGGCCCCTCAAGCCGCCGAGTGGTGCCCATGACCCGGCGCCAACCCTACGGAAACCGGAACCCGGCGGACCCCCCGACGGCCCCACCGCCCGGCGGCCACA
>JAXDHC010000225.1:0-5664 GCA_034664705.1 Solirubrobacteraceae bacterium | reverse complement strand
ACCGTGCCGCCGAGCATCAGCAGGCGCATGAAACGCAACCTAGCAGTTGCGTTTACGCGCGGTGAGCGAGCCTCAGTCGGTGTCCCAGGCCTCGAGGCTCGGGAGCGGGTCGACGGGCGACCCGCCGGCGGCCCAGCCCGGGGCGGGCCAGATCTCGAAGTGCAGGTGGCAGCCCTGCGCGTCGCCGGTGTCGCCGACGAAGCCGATCGGCTGGCCGGTGGCGACGGGGGCGCCCTCGGCCACGAGCGCCGCGTCGCGGAGGTGCATGTAGACCTGGTCGACGCCGCCCTCGGCGGCCACGATGAGGTGGTTGCCGGCCCGCGCCTCGAACCCGGCGACCTTCACGACGCCGGCGTGCGCGGCGACCACCGGGGTGCCGCACGGCGCGAAGACGTCCTGACCCTGGTGGGCGTGACCGCTGCGCCCGGCGCCGAAGCGGGCGGCGCCCTCGCCGTATCCGTGCCGGCCGACGACGGGGAAGACGCTGCGCACGAGGACGAACGAGGCGGCCTGCCCGGGCGCCGTCGTCGAGGCGGCTCCGGCGGGCGTCGCGGTCGTCCGCAGCGCGCTGGAGATGACCGACGTGCGGAAGACGTAGCGACCCTCGGGCTGCGGCGCCCCGGCCGACGTGCCGTCCCACTCGACGCTCTGTACGGTCCCGCCGGGTACGCCCGCCAGCGTCCACTGCGCGACGGCCGCGCCGTCGGTGTCCCGCACGAGGTCGACGGCGACGTCAGCGGGCGCGGTGCCCCCGACGAAGACGTCGAGCGTGGCCCGCCGCGTGGCGTCGACGAAGACGCGGCGCCCGGCGACGCGCACGGCGATCGGCGCGGAGCGGGAGGGAGCGCCGACGCGCAGTCGCCGCGCCGAGCGCGTCGAGCGCCGGCCGTCGGCGGTGATCAGGCGCACCGGGCCCGAGCGCACGCGCGCGGGCAGGGTCGCCTCGACCGCGGTCGGGCCGACGGGCTGCGCGGCGGCGACGACGTCGTCGCGGCGCCCGCGGCGGCCGAGGAACACCAGGGACGTCGCGGCGCCCGCGCCGTCGCCGGTGACGCGGACCGTCGCGCCCGGCTTGGCCGTGCTGAGGCCCAGGCAGGCGGTGCGGCACGTGATCGCTCCCGCGACGGGCCGCCCGACCGCCGCCGCCGCCGCGCTGGGGGGTGTAGCGGGCGGGACGACGGTGGGCGGCGATGCCGGCACGGCGCTGCCTGGTGGGGGGGTGTCGGCGGCGGCGCCGGTCGGCGCGGGAAGAAGGAGCGTCCCCAGCACGAGCGCGGCCGAGCGGCGGGCGAGGCGCGCCGGGAGCGGTCGCCGGCGCCGGGCCGGCAGGCCACCGGCGGGCGTGGCCGCGCGCGAGGGCGCCGCCGCCAGCGCGGGCGTCATGGACGGCCGCGCAGTGGCCACCGTGACAACGGCCAAGGGGCGTGCGGATGCGCGCTGTGAGGGGTCCACGGTCGGTTGGCGGCCTACGGGGTGAGCTGACGGGCTCGCGCGGCCGATCCGCGCTACCGGGCCTTGGCCCGGATTCGCCCCCGGGCGCCCGAAGGCGCCCAATGGTTCCCCCGTTCCGCGCGGCCCTGGACTGGGCCGGGCGGACTCGGCGTTCGTTGGCGCGGCAGTATATGTGCGCCACCGGCCCGCGCCAAGGGCCCGGACTGCGGGCAGCGGAGCGCTTGCCCTATCATGGGCTCCCCGCCGCGCCTGCTGTGCGTGGCCTTTTTCACGCCGTGAAGACCAACTTTGTGAAGACCTACGTCGCCACCCCCACCCACCGCGAGCGCAACTGGCTCGTCGTCGACGCCACCGGGCTGACGCTCGGCCGCCTCGCGACGCAGATCGCCGACGCCCTGCGCGGCAAGACCAAGCCGGAGTACACGCCGCACATCGACACCGGCGACTTCGTCGTCGTCGTCAACGCCGAGAAGATCGCCGTGACCGGCAACAAGCGCGCGGACAAGAAGTACTACCGCCACTCCGGGTACCCCGGCGGGCTCAAGGAGCGGTCGTTGAACGACATGCTCGAGCGCCGGCCCGAGGAGGTCATCCGCATCGCGGTGAAGGGGATGCTTCCCCGCAACCGCCTCGCGCGCAAGCAGATCACGAAGCTGAAGGTCTACGCGGGTCCCGACCACCCGCACGCGGCCCAGCAGCCGACACCTATGGAGCTCAAGTTCTGATGGCCGACGACCGCACGCCGCCCGAGGAGCAGCCGGAGCACACTCCGGCCGCCGACGAGCAGGCCCCCGCACCCGCCGGCGCAGCCGCCGGCGAGGAGCAGCCCCCCGCCGACGAGCCCGTCGAGGCGCCCACAGACGAGGAGCGCCCGCAGGGCGACCCGCTCGCCGCGGACGCGCTCGCCCCCGAGGCCCCCGCCGCCGAGCAGCCGGCGGGCGACGCCGCGCCTGCCGCCGAGCAGCCCGCGGCCGACGCCGCGCCCGCCGCCGGCGCGGACGCCGAGGTCGTCGACGAGGAGATCGAGGACGACGGCGACGAGACGCCGCGCGTCAAGCCGGAGATCCCCGGGGCGGACCTCGAGGTCGACATCGTCCAGGAGGGCTCCGACCCGCTCGCCCGTGGCGAGTTCGGCGAGGGCGAGGACGGCGCGTTCGGCGAGGACGGCGACGACCTGTCGGCCGACCAGCCGATCGCCGCCGTCACGATCGACCTGGCCGCCGGGGCGCGCTACCGCGCGACGGGCAAGCGCAAGACCGCCATCGCGCGCGTCATCCTCGTCCCGGGCACCGGCGCGTACACGATCAACGGCCGCACGCTCGACGTCTTCTTCCCGCGCCCGACGCTCCAGCGCAACATCCGCCAGCCGCTCGAGGCGGTGGGCTACGAGGACCGCATGGACGTCATCGCCAACATGCAGGGCGGCGGTGTGTCCTCGCAGGCCGGCGCGCTGCGCCACGGCATCAGCCGTGCGCTGCTCGAGGCCGATCCGAACCTTCGCGGCGAGCTCAAGCGCCGCGGCTTCCTCACGCGCGACCCGCGCGTGAAGGAGCGCAAGAAGGCCGGCCTCAAGAAGGCCCGCAAGCGGCCGCAGTTCTCCAAGCGCTAAGCCGCATGGCGGCATCGCAGAGCGGTGCGGGCGCCCCTGCGGCGTCCGCGCCCGCCGTCGCGCCGCGCCGCAAGCTGTTCGGGACCGACGGGGTCCGCGGCGTGGCCGGCGAGAAGCTGACCGCCGAGCTCGCACTGGCCCTCGGCCGCGCCGCGACGATCGCGGCTCGCGACGCGGGGACCGATCGCCCGCGCGTGCTCCTCATCCGCGACACCCGCGAGTCGGGTGAGATGCTCGAGGCCGCGCTCGGCGCCGGGATCGCCTCCGCGGGCGGCGACGTGGCGCTCGGCGGCGTGCTGCCGACGCCCGCCGCTCCGCTGCTCGTCAAGCGCCACGGCCTCGACCTCGCCGCCGTCCTGAGCGCCTCGCACAACCCGTACCACGACAACGGGATCAAGTTCTTCGGCCCGGACGGCTACAAGCTCTCCGACGCGGCCGAGCTCGACATCGAGCGGCGCCTCGAGGAGACCGTCCTCGCCCGCGCGACGGCGATCGGGCGCATCCAGGCGCTCACGGGCACGGAGGAGGACTACCTGCACGCGCTGCAGGAGCGCTTCGGCGCGCTCGACCTCGCCGGCCTCGACGTCCTGCTCGACTGCGCGCACGGGGCGACGCACAGCGTCGGGCCCGAGATCTTCCGCCGCCTCGGAGCGGGCGTCACCGTGATCGGCGACGCCCCCGACGGGCGCAACATCAACGCCGGCTGCGGCTCCACGCACGTGGAGAGCCTCGCCGAGGCCGTCGTCGCCGGCGGTCACGACATCGGCTTCGCGTTCGACGGCGACGGCGACCGCGTCCTGGCGGTCGATCGCGACGGCGCGGTGGTGGACGGCGACGAGCTCGTCGCCCTCGCCGCGCTGCACCTGCGCCGCACGGGCCGGCTGGCCGGCGGCGGCGTCGCCGTCACCGTCATGACGAACTACGGCTTCCACGCCGCGATGGAGCAGGCCGGCATCGCCGTCGCGACCACCGGCGTCGGCGACCGCTACGTCCTCGAGGCGCTGCGCGAGCGCGGCTGGGTCCTCGGCGGCGAGCAGTCCGGCCACATCATCGACCTCAGCTTCGCGCCGTCCGGCGACGGCATCGCGAGCGCGCTCCTGACGCTCGAGGCGCTCGACGGCACCGACCTGGCGCGCCGCGAGGGGATGCGCAAGCTGCCTCAGCGCCTCGTCAACGTCCCGGTCGCCGACCGCGACGCCGCGATGGCCGACGCCGCGCTGACCGACGCCGCGGCGCGGGAGGCCGAGAGCCTCGCGGGCCGCGGACGGGTGCTCGTCCGCCCGAGCGGCACCGAGCATCTCGTGCGCGTGATGGTCGAGGCCCCGACGGCCGAGGAGGCCGACGCCGTGTGCGCGCGCCTCGTCGCGACCGTGCAGGGCGCCCCGCCCGCCTCGTAGCGCCGTCACCGCCGGGGACCGACGGAATTCCTGCCGTTCCCCAGGGCCCGGTTGCTACCGTGACTCACCCATCGGGGCCGCAGGCGCGGCTCCGTGTCGTTTGCGAACAAAGGAGCGCGGCCATGTGCGGCATCATCGGATATGTCGGCAGGCGTCCCGTGCAGGATCTCCTCCTGGCCGGGCTCACGCGGTTGGAGTACCGCGGCTACGACTCGGCCGGGATCTCGATGATCACGGGCGACGAGATCGACTCGATCCGCTCCGTGGGCAACCTCGCCCACCTGCGCGAGGCGGTCGAGGCGCGCACGGCGGCGGACGAGGGCGGGGTCGCCGTGGCCACGCGCTCGGCGACGACCGGCATCGGCCACACCCGCTGGGCCACGCACGGGCGCGTCAACGAGTCCAACGCCCACCCGCACTTCGACACGACGGGCTCCGTGCACGTCGTCGTCAACGGCATCGTCGAGAACTACATGGCGCTCAAGGAGCGCCTCATCGACATGGGCGCCGTCTTCACGAGCGAGACCGACGCCGAGGTCATCGCGCACCTCGTCTCCCACCACCTCGCTGCCGGCGGCCTCGCCGACGCCGTCCGCGCGGCCTACGCCGAGCTCGAGGGCCACTACGCCTTCGTCGCCATGAGCCTCGACGAGCCCGACGTGCTCGTCGGCGCGCGCAAGGAGTGCCCGCTGATCGTCGGCCGCGGCGAGGGGGAGACGTTCCTCGCCTCCGCGATCCCCGCCTTCCTGCGCGAGACGCGTCACGTCCAGTACATCGAGAACGGCGAGATCGTCGTGATCACGCCCGACGAGACGACGTTCCTGCTGCCGGACGGCACCGAGCTCGACCGCGAGGTCGAGCAGGTCGACTGGGACGAGGAGACCGCCGAGAAGGGCGGCTTCGAGACCTTCATGCTCAAGGAGATCCACGAGCAGGCGGACGCGATCGCCGAGACGATCGCCGACCGGACGCTGCGCGACGACGGCGTGGACCTCGCCGAGCCGGGCGCCCTGGACGAGGACCTCCTGCGCGACGTCAAGCGCATCGTCGTCGTGGCGTGCGGCACGAGCTACCACGCGGGCCTCATCGGCCGCTACGCGCTCGAGGAGTGGGCGCGCCTGCCGGTCGAGATGGACATCGCCTCCGAGTACCGCTACCGCAACCCGGTCGTCGGCCCCGGCGACCTCGTCATCGGCATCACGCAGT
>JAXDHC010000224.1:0-3710 GCA_034664705.1 Solirubrobacteraceae bacterium | reverse complement strand
CCCCTAACGAACCTTCACCGGGCGCAACGGGGGCCCGTCGCGCCGACTCGGGCGGGCGCGAACGAGGGCTCCAGGCGCACGGTCCCGGGGCCCGCGAGCCGCACCCGGGTCCAGCCTCCGGGCGCCCGCTGCACGCACCCGCGCCCGCCCGTCAGCCGCCAGTAGGGGTTGAAGCGCACGCGGACGTCGACCGCCCCGGCGCGATCGGCGCGCAGCGTGAGGCGCTCGGCGTCGAGGGCGACGGCGCGCGCGGCGCCGGCCGCCAGCGGGCGCGCGCCGGCGACCTCGTAGACGCGCCAGTGCCGCTCGCGCCACACCGGGCGCAGCCCGGGCACGGCGCCGCGGCGCACGAGCGCCGCCTCCGCCCGCGCCGACGCGTCGAGCGGCGCGTCCGGCACGGCCACGAAGCGCACGGCGTTGTCGTCCAGCCAGCGCCGGTAGCGCGCCGCCGTCAGCGGGCGGCCGTCGTAGAAGAGCGGGTTGCGGACCGTGTCGAGCTGGCGCAGCCAGCCGCGGGCGAGGGGATGGGAGGAGGCGACCCAGCGGGCCTCCCAGTGGGCCGCCGTGAACGGGATCTCCACGCGGAACGGGCCCCCGGCCTGGCGGTCGAGGAACGCGTTCAGCGGTGCGTGGTACGCCTCGTGGACGGACGGATCGCCGGCGGCGCGCGCCCAGTCGGTCACCGGCGAGACCCACTGCCAGAGCAGGAGCGGCATGGCCATGAGCGCCAGCGCCCACGGGCGCCGGCGCCAGAGCAGGCACGCGACGAGCGGGCCGGCGAGCATCGTGGCGAGGCGGATGACATTGCCGCCGAGCGGGTTGTCGACGAGGAAGCACGCGATC
The DNA here is from genome assembly GCA_034664705.1 of Solirubrobacteraceae bacterium. Taxonomy (GTDB): domain Bacteria; phylum Actinomycetota; class Thermoleophilia; order Solirubrobacterales; family Solirubrobacteraceae; genus JAOPZW01. The sequence goes on along the minus strand of JAXDHC010000224.1, from coordinate 2,867 downwards.
GTCACGAGGAGCGTGAGCGCGGCGCCCACCCGCAGGACGCGCTCGGCGCGCGGGATGGCGAGCAGCAGGCCCGCGAGCGCCGCGAGCGCCGGCCAGAAGCTCGAGGCGGCGAACGGGAAGCGCCCGCCCTCCGGGAACGCGAGCGCGAGGACCCCGGCCGGCGCCAGCGCGCCGGCGCCCACGGCGAGCGCGGCGGGGCGGCGCTCGACGAGCCACGACGCGGCCGCGGCGAGCGCGAGGAACGCCGCGGCGACCGGGCTCGCGGCGCTCGTGAGGAGGCCGAGCGCGACGGCGGTCCCGCCGCGGCCGCGGGTGGCGGCGTACACGGCGCCGAGCGCGAGCGCGAGGCCGAGCGCGAACGTCATCCGCCCGCTCACGAGGTTGGCCGCGGTGGCGAGCGCGAACCACAGCGTGCCGAGGCGCGCCCGCTCGCCCCAGCGCTCGAGGGCCAGGCGCTCGAACAGCGCGGCGGCCGCGACGGCCGCGAGGGCGCCGGTCAGCCGCGCGCCGAGGACTGCGCCGAGCGCCGGGAACAGCACGCTGTAGCCCGGCATCTGATGGCCGCCGTACCAGCCGTTGTCCCACAGGACGGGGCCGAGATGGGCGCGGTAGGCCTGCGAGGCGAGGTCGCCGCCGCCGGGGACGACGGCGAGGTACGCCGCGGCCAGCACGGCCGCGAGCGCCCAGGCGGGCGGGGCGCGGCGCTCAGCCGCCGAGGAACGCGGCCACGCGATCGACGACATCGGGACGGTCGTACCACGGCCAGTGGCCGGCATCGGGCAGGTGCTCGGCGCGCGCGTCGCCCAGCACGGCGGCGTAGCCGTCGGCGAAGCGCGGCGGGATGAACGGGTCGCGGTCGCCCCACAGCACGAGCGCGGGCGCCCGGATGTCGCCGAGCCGCGCGCCCGCGGCGGCGAGGCGGTCCTCGCCGCTGGAGCGGTACAGGCGCAGGATCGCGCGCTGTGTGCCCTGGTCGAAGTGGCGCCAGCTCGCGTCGGCGAGCGGGCGGGGCATGGCGCGCCGCAGCGCCCAGCGCGTCGTGGCGCCCATCACGCCCTCGCCGACGGCGGGGGTGCGCCAGGCCCGCGCGGTGCGGTGCCAGCGGTAGCCCGGAAGCAGCGGCACGGCGTTCATCACGACGAGGCGCTCGACGCGCCCGGGCGCGCGCTGGGCCCACGCCAGGCCGGCGGCCCCCCAGTCGTGGACGACGAGCCGGACGCGATCGACGCCGGCGAGGGCGAGGAAGTCGTCCACGAACCGGGCGTAGCCCTCGATCGTGTAGTCGTTGCCGCCGCTCTTGCCGCTGCGTCCGAAGCCGGGCAGGTCGGGCGCGAGGCCGCCGGTGCGCTGCAGGAACGGCACCCACTGGTCGCTCGAGTCGGGCACGCCGTGGAGGTAGAGGACGGGCGCAGCGGACATGCCGGATGCGCTGTCGCCCGTGCGCCAGAAGACCGGCTGGTCGCCCAGCGTCGCGGTGTGCTCGCTCGCTTCGGGCACGCGGCGCGGCACGATACCGTCCGCCCCTCGTGAGGAGCCCGTGCCCGTCCGGACCGCCGGCCTGACCGCCGACTGGCGCCGCCCCGCGGCGCGCCGCGTCCGTGCCCTGCGCGCCCGGCTGCGCGACATGTACGGCGTCCCGGTCATGGCGCCGCACGGCGACCCGCTCGGCGAGCTCGTCCTGACGGTCCTCTCGCAGTCCACGAACGACCGCAACCGCGACGTGGCGTTCCTGCGGCTGCGCCGCCGCTTCGACGCGTGGGAGGCGGTGCGCGACGCGCCCGTCGAGGAGGTCGAGGAGGCGATCCGGCCCGGCGGCATCTCGAAGGTGAAGTCCGTGCGCATCCAGGACATCCTCCGCGCGGTCGGCGACCCGCTGGACCTCTCGTGGATGCGCTCGGCCCCGGTGGCCGAGTCGCGCGACCGGCTGATCGCGCTGCCGGGCGTGGGGCGCAAGACGGCCGCGTGCGTGCTGCTGTTCGCCTACGGCCTGTCCGACGTCCCCGTCGACACCCACGTCGGCCGCGTCGGCACGCGGCTGGCCCTGCTGCGCCCCGGCGCCCGCTCCGAGGAGCAGCACGACCAGATGCTCGCCCTGACCCCGCCCGGCGCCGAGCTCGAGTTCCACGTGAACATGCTCCGCCACGGGCGCCGGACGTGTCATGCGCAGCGCCCGGCGTGCGGCGTGTGCGCGCTGCGCCTGATGTGCCCGGCGCGGCAGGGGTAGCGCCCGGACCCGTGACCGTCCCGGTCGTCCGCACCTACCTCGAGCTCACCGACCCGGCGGCCCTGCGGCCGGCGCGGCCGCCGCGCGTCGGGAACGTCGAGATCGCGCGCGTCGAGCCGCCCGACGGCGCCGTCGACCGGTGGTTCTACGAGGCGGTCGGCCGGCCTCACGCGTGGACCGACCTGCTCGGGCGCGGCGACGACGAGTGGCAGGCGTGGGCCGCCCGCGTCGAGACGTGGGTCGCGACGGTGGGCGGCGAGCGGGCCGGCTACTACGAGCTGGCGCCCGGCGCGGCCGGCGTCGAGATCGCCTACCTCGGGCTGCTGCCGGCCTTCCAGGGGCAGGGCCTGGGCGGCCACCTGCTCACCCATGCGCTGACCCGCGCGCTCGAGCGCGCCGGACGCGTGTGGCTGCACACCTGCACGCTCGACGGTCCGCACGCGCTGGCGAACTACCAGGCGCGGGGGCTGCGCCCCTTTCGGACGGAGGTTCTCGGAAACGCGTGAACATCTGCCATACTGACGCTAAGATTTTGCGCAGGACGAACTGGCAGAAGGAGAACCTCTGAACATGGCCAAGACCATTGGCATCGACCTCGGCACGACGAACTCGTGCATGGCCGTCCTCGAAGGCGGCGAGCCGA
>JAXDHC010000223.1:0-3574 GCA_034664705.1 Solirubrobacteraceae bacterium | reverse complement strand
GCCCGCCGCCCCCCTCATGACTTCTTCAGCGCCGTCCACGGCGGCGGCGTTGCACCGAGCTGTTCGAAATGGAGGGGAAGAGATGGAGACGACCGACACAGGCCGACTGACCCGCAGGGACATGCTGCGCCTGGGCGCAGGCGGCGCGGGCATGTTCGCGCTCGCCGCCTCGGGCCTGGCTGTCCCGAGGGGCTTCGCCGGCGGTGGCGGCGGTGGCGGCCCGGTGTACGTCGAGGCCTTCCCGACGAGCCCGCTGATCCTCGCCCCGTTCAAGGACGCCCTCGTCATCCCGCCGGCGCTCCAGCCGATGGACGAGGGGACCATGAAGGCCTATCAGCGCAAGGGCGAGGATCCCTACGACCAGAGCAAGCAGGACTGCCTCGGTCCCTGCCCCAACAACTACTACAAGGACAAGTACGGGCCGACGCTGGGGACCCACCAGCTCATGCCGGGTCAGGGGCCGACGGCGAACTACCCGTGGCTGAGCACGACCCCGCTCGTCTACCAGATCAAGGCCGAGGTCAACAAGCACGACTTCACCTCGTCGATGGTGCAGCCGATCGACAGCTTCGGCAAGAACGTCGTGCCGCCGGGCACCAGGGACGCCAGTGCCCGGTACCTGCCGTCGAGCACGATCTACGGGTTCAACGGGACGTTCCCGGGGCCGCGGATCAACGCCGAGTACGGGCGGGCCGCGCTGGTGCGCTTCGAGAACAACCTCGGCGAGAACCCGATGAACCTCGATCGCCAGGACTTCGGGGCTCCGAACTACTCGTTCCTGACCCACCTCCACAACGGCCACACGGCCCCGGAGTCCGACGGCCAGCCGCACTACTCGTACCACCGCTTCAGCCCCCTCGGGCGTTACACGCACGACGCGGCCTTCTGCCCGGGGGAGTGGGTGAACCAGATGTACCTGGGCTACCCGGCCGGCGGCGACGAGCGCGAGAAGCAGTCGTTCTTCTGGTTCCACGACCACGTGCACGGCCACACCGGCGCCAACGTCTACAAGGGCATGGTCGGCCTGATGCCGATCTACGACCCGTACCTGGGCACCGACGCGACCGGCAAGCCCATCGGCGGCATGGACAGCGGCGACGAGAACGACACGAACCCCAACGCGCTGCGGCTGCCCGGTGTCCGCCACGACAACGGGGACGGCACCTTCAACGTCGACTACGACATCCCGCTGGCGCTCTATGACTGCCGGCTGGACAACGGGACCACGCCGCACAAGGACGCCCACAACGGCAGCGGCGAGACGCACCCGGAGTGGTGGGGCAAGACCTATTTCCGCCACTTCCCCAACCACGGCTTCGTGGGGGACATCTTCACGGTGAACGGGACGGCGTACCCCGTCATGCACGTCAAGCGGCGCAAGTACCGCCTGCGCTTCCTGGACGCATCGGTCTCGCGCATCTACGACTTCAGGCTCATGAAGGGACACCCCAAGGCGGCGAAGGACCTCGGCTACACCGGCGACGAGCTGCAGGGCCAGTGGCGGCTCCCCGACGGCCAGCAGTGCATGAAGTTCGTGGAGATCGCCAACGAGGGCGGCCTGCTGCCCCAGCCCATCCTCCGCGACAACTTCGAGCTGTGGCCGGCGAAGCGGCGCGAGGTCATCGTCGACTTCACGAAGTACATCGACGGCTCGGCCACCAAGGACGGCGACGAGATCTACCTCGTCGACGTGATGAAGATGACGACCGGCCGCATGTGGGACTCCGCCGATCCCAACTACAAGGTCCCGGTCATGAAGATCGTCATCGACGGCAACGAGCTCGCGCCGGACAACAGCGTGATCCCGCCGGTCATGCGGCCGGTCCCGGATCTCGTGCCGGGCGCGATGGCGGCCGTCAACGACAAGAGCATCCCGACGTTCGAGCTCCAGCGCGGCAGCTCCAACAGCGACCCCGAGACGGAGTGGCTGATCAACGGGATGTCGTTCGACGCCACCAAGCCGCTGGTCTCGCCGAAGAAGGACTCGGGCGCGGTCTGGAGGATCCGCAACGGCGGCGGCGGCTGGGTCCATCCCATGCACCTCCACATGGAGGAGCACCGGGTGCTGACCCGCAACGGCAAGCCGGCTCCGGACGGCAGGCACCCGGACGACAGCGGCAAGGAGGACGTGATCGCGCTGGACCCGAGCGAGGAGGTCGTCATCTCCCGTCGGTTCCGGACCTTCACGGGCCCGTACGTCGCGCACTGCCACAACCTCGCGCACGAGGACCACAACATGATGTTCGGCTGGGAGATCCTCCCGTAAGGGAGGTCCTCCGGGCCGGCGTGGAGAGGCAGATGACCATGGAGATCGAGATCGCGCTGACCCCTCGCGAGGCGGCGTTGCGCTCGGCGGCGGCGACGTCCCTCGCGGGCATCGCGCTGGCCCAGGCGATCGAGCTGCCTTCCCTGCTCGTGGAGGGAAGGCAGTTCGGCGTCCTGTCGATCGTCGCGATGGCGCTGTGCGTCGGGCTGGGCTGGGCGCTTGCCACGGCGCCCGCGGGCGCCGCGCGCCGGCTCTGGCGCGTGGTCGCGGCGGCCGCCGTGCTGGTGCTGGCCGGGTGGGCCGCGCCGCATGCGCTCGCCGTTCCGGGGCTCGCCGCCGGCCGCGGCCACTGGACCGCGATGCCCGGCGCCGCCTGCGGCGCGCTGGCGGCCGTGTCTCTGCGGCGGGCCGTGGCCGCCGCTCCGCCCGCGCGGGCGACGGCGCGCGGCCTGGCGACCGCGGTCGCGGTGCTGCTCGCGCTCGCCCCGGGTGTCGGCGTCCTGTTCGTCGCGCTCGGGCCGGGCCTGGCGGGGGGCGAGACGGTGCTCGCCGCGGGCAGCCACATCCACTCCCAGGGCTCGCCGGAGTCGGCGATCCAGTACCAGCCGATCGCCGGCGGCCACGGCGGCCACTACGTCTACCGCGCCGTCGCGGCGCCGCATCCGACGGCGATCGGGCTCACGCTCCTGGTCGCGGCCGCGCTCGTGTTCACCTACGGCGCGGTCGGGTGCCTGCGCCGACGCAGCGCGCCGGCCGAGCTCCTGATCGCGCCCGGCGTCGAGAGCCGGCTGGCATGAGTCCCGGGCGCCGGGCCCTGGCCTGCGCGCTCGTCGCGCTGGGCGCGCTCGCCGCCAGCGCCGGCCCGGCGCTGGCGCACGCCACCCTCCTGGGCTCCACGCCGCCCGCGAGCGGACGCGGCGTGCCGGTGAGCGCGTCGGCGGTGACCCTGCGGTTCTCCGAGCCGGTGCAGATCCTCAACCGCTCCGACGTGAGCGTCGTGAACGGTCGCGGCCGCCGGATCGACACCGGCGCGGCGCGCACGGTCCCCGGCGATCGGCGCCGGGTCATCATTCCGCTGCGCGGCCCGCTCCTGCCGGCGAGCTACACCGTGCGCTATCGCGTCGTCTCGGCCGACTCGCACTCCGCTGCGCAGGCCTTCGTGTTCGGGGTCGGCCGCGCGCGGCTGGGCGAGCCGATCCTGGACGGCACCGGGGGCCTGTCGGACACGAGCCCGGCGGCGGTCGGCGCCCGCGTCGCGGAGCTGGCCGCGCTCGGTCTGCTGCTCGGCGTGCTGGGGTTCCGCGCGCT
>JAXDHC010000222.1:0-8652 GCA_034664705.1 Solirubrobacteraceae bacterium | reverse complement strand
TCCCGTGCCGCGTGAGCCTACCGGCGGCGCTCAAGACTAGGTGCCCCCCTGACGCGAGGCCGGGACGCTCGAACCTAGGGTCGCCGGACGGCAACCAAACAGGAGGACCCATGCCCCTCATCAACGTCAAGGTCATCGAGGGCGTCTTCACGCCCGAGCAGAAGACCCAGATCGCCGAGCGGCTCACCGACGCGATGGTCAGCGTCGAGGGCGAGAACATGCGCGGCGTCACCTGGTGCGTCATCGACGAGGTCAAGAGCGGCGACTGGGCGATCGGCGGCCAGGGCCTGACCACCGAGGCCGTCCACGCCCTGGCGGCCGGGCAGCCCGCCTGATCCCGGACGGAGGGGCCGGCCGGCGAGGGGGTGTCCGGCCGGCCCGCTCCGTCCCACGGCGGGACGGGGCCTGCAGGCGTATCGTCGCGCCCGTGAAGACGCTCTACACCGCAAGCGCGACGGCCGACGACGCGGGACGCAACGGACGCACCCGCGCCGCCGACGGATCGCTGGACCTCCAGCTCTCGATGCCCGAGGCCATGGGCGGCCCCGGCGGCGACGGCACGAACCCCGAGCAGCTCTTCGCGCTCGGCTACGCCGCGTGCTTCGCCAACGCCATGCGCAGCGTCGCGCGCCGCGAGGAGCGCGAGGACGTCGTCGAGGGCGCGACGGTCACCGCGCACGTCGACCTCGGCGCGATCGGCGGCGGGCGGTTCGGGCTCGCGGTCAAGCTCGACGTCTCGGTGCCGAGCCTCCCCCAGGCCGACGCCGAGGACCTCGTCGCCAAGGCGCACGACCGCTGCCCGTACTCGAACGCGACGCGCGGGAACATCCCGGTCGAGCTCGCGGTCACGGGCGGCGCCGGCGGCGCGCAGGCCCCGTCCGGCGGCGACTAGGCCGTCGCCTCGACCAGCAGCACCTCGACCGCGCACGGCCCGTGCGCGCCGATGACGAGCGTCTTCTCGATGTCGGCGCTGCGGCTCGGGCCGGTCTGCAGCGCGGTGAGCGAGCTCGACGCGAAGCGCCCGGGGTCGGCGAACAGGTCGCTGAGGCCGCCGAGGACCTGCTCGGCGCGCACCACGCAGACGTGCAGCGGCGCGATCAGGCCGGCGGCGCGCCCCGCGCCGGCGCCGAGGACGACCGATCCGGTCGCCGCGATCGCCGCCGTGCAGCCGGTCACGGTCGCGTCCAGCGCGCCGATCCGCGCGCGGTCGGCGGCGATGGCGTCGTAGCGCTCGGCGTCCAGGCCCGCGTCGCGGCACGCGGCCGCGACCGCGTCCAGGTGTGGCCCGAGGTCAGCCGACAGGGCGACCGAGCGCGCGCCGTGGCGGCCGAGGACGTCCATGACCGCCCCGGCCACGTCACGCGCCGCCACGCGTCCCACGCCGGCCGCCGACCGCGTGACGCCGGCGGCGAACGCCGCCAGCGGGTCCGCCCCGGGCGCGAGCTCGGTCGGGGCGTCCAGGCGCCGCGTCACCGGCGGTGGAAGGGCCGGCGGGCGGGCAGGGGCAGCGACCGGCCGCTCGTCCAGCGGGCGAGGGGGCGCGGCGCGCGGCGCACGCGGCCGCCACGGGCCAGCGGGAGCAGCGTCAGGCGCCCGAGCGGGCCGCTGAGCCGGTACACCCACGGCACGCTCCAGGCCCGGCTCCAGAGGGCGAACGCGATCTTCTCCACGCGCGGGGCGCTGTCGCCCTCCGCTCGCCGCCGGCGCAGCTTCACGAGCAGCTCGTGCAGCGGGATCTTCACGGGGCAGATGTCGTCGCACGCGGCGCACAGGCTCGACGCCTGGGCGAGCTCGCCGCCGTCCTCGTCGCCGCGCAGCAGCGGGGTCAGCACGGCGCCGATCGGCCCGCCGTAGACCCACCCGTAGGCGTGGCCGCCGACCTGCCGGTAGACCGGGCAGATGTTCTGGCACGCGCCGCAGCGGATGCAGCGCAGGATGTCGGCGTACTCCGACCGCGCGAGCGCGCTGCGGCCATTGTCGATGAGCACGAGATGCTGCTCCTCGGGCCCGTCGGGCTCGTCCTCGCGCCGCGGCCCGTCGATCATCGTCACGTAGCAGCTGATCTGCTGGCCCGTGCCGTGGCCGGTGAGCAGCGGGAGCATCACGGCCAGGTCCTCCATGCGCGGGAGCACGCGCTCGATGCCCATCAGCGCCACGTGTACGCGGGGCAGCGAGGTCGTCATCCGGGCGTTGCCCTCGTTCGTGACGAGCACGAGCGTCCCGGTCTCGGCGACGCCGAAGTTCACGCCGGTGATGCCCACCTCGGCGGCCAGGAAGCTCCCGCGCAGCTCCTCGCGCGCCCAGGCCGTGAGCGCCTCGGCCTCCGGCGGGAGCTGCTCCCCGGCGACCGCGCTGAGCGACTCGCGGACCTTCTCGCGCGGCAGGTGGATGACCGGCGCGATGATGTGGCTCGGCCGGTCGCCGCTGACCTGCACGACGTACTCGCCGAGGTCGGTCTCGACGACCTTCACGCCGTCGGCCTCGAGCGCCGGGTTGAGCTCGATCTCCTCCGACATCATCGACTTGGACTTCACGACCGTCCGGGCGTCGGCGGCGCGGACGATGCCCCGGACGATCTCGCGGGCATGGGCGGCGTCGGTCGCGCGGTGCACGACGACGCCCTTCGCCTCGCAGGCGGCGACGAGGTCGACGAGGTGGGTCTCGAGGTCTGCGATGACCTCGTCGCGGATCGCGGCGCCGCGGTCGCGCAGCGCCTCGCGGTCGTGATCGGCGAAGAGCGCGCCCATCGCCGCGACGGTGTGGTCGGTGGCCTTGGGGACCGCCTGGCGGATGAACGGCGTGGCGAGCTGGCGCTCGGACAGCTCCTCGAAGCCGGTCTCCGTGAGCAGGTCGCGGTGCTGCGTGGTCATCGCGGCCTCGCCTCATCGAGCAGGTCGACGAGGTGCATCGGGCGGACGTCGCGGCCCGTGGCGTCGGCGCGGCCGCCGAGCTGCATCAGGCAGCCGCCGTCGCAGGACACGAGCGCGTCGAGGCCGAGCTCGGAGACCTCGTCGAGCTTCGTGTCGGCCATCGCCACCGAGACGCCCGGGTAGCGCACGCTGAACGTGCCGCCGAAGCCGCAGCAGCGCTTGGCGTGGCGCAGCTCGACGAGCTCGACGCCGTCGACGGCCCCGAGGACCTCGCGCGGCTCGTCGGCGACGCGCAGCTCGCGGAGCATGTGGCAGGAGTCGTGGTAGCCGACGCGCCCGCGCCAGCGCAGGCCCAGGCGCCGCAGCGCGGGCAGCCGCGCGGCGAGGGCCTGGCTCGTCTCCACGACGCGCCCGGACACGCGCGTGGCCGTCTCCTCGTCGCGGTCGCCGTGGAACAGCTCGCGCCAGTGGCGGCGCATCATCGCCGCGCACGAGCCGGCGACGACGACGATGTCGCCCTCCGTCCGGTCGAGCGCGCGCAGCGTCGTGCGCGCCACGCGCCGCGCGGCGTCCACGTGGCCGGCCGAGAACGCCGGCTGCCCGCAGCACGTCCCGCCGCGCGCCGCACTCGCGTCGCAGCCCGTGGCCCGCAGGAGGCCGAGCGTGCGCTCGGGCACCTGCGGCGACACGAGATCACCCATGCAGGTCGGGAAGACGACGGCGCGGTCCATGGCTCCTTCGGGGATCGGTGCGGGCGCGCCCGCAAGTCTCCTACTGCGGCGCACGCGCGCCCACTGCCGGGGTCAGAGGGCCCGCCGTGGCCGAGCCGTCGCCGGTCTCGGGCGGCGGCGTCTCCTCCGTCCAGCTGCGATGCGCGAACTGGCGGATGCTGTCGTCGAGGGCGACGGCGGCGATGAGCGTGAGCCCGAGGAACACCTGCTGCAGGAACTCCGACGTGCCGGTGACGACGAGGCCGTTCTGCAGCACCCCGACGAACAGCAGGCCGGCCACCACGCCGCTGATGCGCCCCATGCCGCCGGCGAACGCCACGCCGCCGAGGAGCACGACGGTGAGCGCGTCGAGCTCGAGGCCCTGACCGCTCTGCGGCGTGGCCGCGTTGAGCTTGGCGGTCAGCATGAGCCCGCCGAACGCGGCGGCCACGCCGACGCCGACGAACATGAGGAAGCGCACCCGGCGGATGCTGATGCCCATCAGGAACGCCGCGCGCTGGTTGCCGCCGACGGCGTAGAGCCGCCGGCCGTAGGGGAGCTTGTTCAGCGCCACCCAGCCGAGGATCACCGCCGCGGCGAGGATGTAGATCTGGATCGGGACGCCGATGAGCTTGATCGCCGCGAGGTCGGTGAACGAGTCCGGCAGCCCGGACACGGTCTGGCCCTCGGAGATGTACAAGGCCATGCCGCCCCAGACCGCGAGGAAGCCGAGCGTCACCACGATCGAGTTGAGGTTCAGGTAGCTCACGAGCAGCCCGTTGAGCGCGCCGGCGGCGATCCCGAAGCCGAGCGCGGCGACCACGCCCGCGAGCATCGAGCCGGTGCTGACCATCACCTTGCCGGCGATGATCGCGGCCATGCTCGCGACCGAGCCGACCGACAGGTCGACCGAGCCGGCGATGACGAGCAGCGCCAGCGGGATCGCGATGATCCCGAGCTCGGCGATCGCCTGGCCGATGATCGTGGCGTTGCGCCACGACAGGAAGCGCTCGTTGAGCAGCGTGAAGACGATCACGAGCCCCACCACGCCGAGCAGCGTTCCGTTCCGTGCGACGAGGTACTGCGCCCGCCGGCCCATCCGCTTCATCCTGAGTTCCTTCCTTCATTTCCAACGCGGGCGATCAGGCCCTCGAGCAGTCGTTCCTCCCAGCCGTCCTCGCGGGGCTGGGGCAGCCATTCCTCGCCCTCGCACACGACGGCGCGATCGCAGAGCAGGCCGATCTCGTCCGTCTCCGAGGAGGCGACGAGGACCGTGACGCCGTCGTCGGCGAGCCGGCGCAGCGCGCGGGCGATGTCCAGGCGGGCGCCGACGTCGACGCCCTGGGTGGGCTGGGACAGCAGAAGCACGTTCGGCCGGCGGCCGTACAGCCAGCGCCCGACGACGAACTTCTGCTTGTTGCCGCCGCTGAACGCGGACACCGGCGCGTCCATCGTCGCGCCGCGCACGTCGAGCGCGTCCCGCGCCTTCGCGTAGACCTCGTCGGTCCGCGTCCGGGACAGCGCGCCGTAGCGCGTGAACCGCCCGAGCCACGGCATGATCAGGTTGTCGAGCGCCGACATGTCGGGGAGCAGGCCGTCGCGCTCGCGGTCGGCGCTGACGAGGTAGACGCCGCGCGCGATCGCGTCACGGGGCGAGCGCGGGGAGAACGGCGCGCCCTCGATCGTCGCCTCGACGCGCTCGTCCAGGCCGAACAGCGCGTGCAGCAGGCGGAACTGCGGCCCGGCCGCCATGCCGTACAGGCCGACGATCTCGCCCCGCGAGAACCCGAGCCGCTGGCCGTGCCACTCGACGTCCAGGACGTCCTCGCGCTTCTCGGCGGCGGCCGCGCGCCGGTCGTCGCCGACCGACACGCCGGGGGCCAGCGCCTCGGACAGCGCGGGGACGGTGAAGCCCGCGGCCGGTTCGTCGAGGACGATCCGGCCCTCGCGCAGCGCGACGATGCGCGTGCAGACGTCGACGATGTCGCGCAGGCGGTGGGACACGTAGACGATCGCGTGCCCCTGCTCCGCCAGCCGGCGCAGCATCGCGTGCAGCTCCTCGGTCTCGTGACGGCCGAGCGCGCCGGTCGGCTCGTCGAGGAACAGCACCTTCAGGTTCGTGTAGAGCGCGCGCGCCAGGTCGACGATCTGGCGCTCGCCGAACGCCAGCGTCGCCACCGGCCGGTCGACGTTGAGCTCCGAGCCGAGCAGCGCGAGCGCGTCCCGCGCGATGTGGCGCCGGCGCTTGCGCGACGCGCGCTCGTCGTCGTGGCCGAGCGTCACGTTGTCGGCGATGGAGAGGTTCGACGCGAGGGCGGGCTCCTGGTGGATCACCTTGATCCCCAGGCGCTCCATCGCGCGCGGCTCCCCGCGGAGCGGGACGTCCTCGCCGTCGAGCGTCATCGTCCCGCGCTGGGGGCGGATCGCCCCGGTCGCGACGTTGACGAGCGTGGACTTCCCCGCTCCGTTGTGGCCGAGGAGCCCGACGATCTCGCCCGGCCGCACGCGGAACGTCTCGTCGACGAGGGCCACCGTCGGCCCGAAGGCGACGTGGACGCCCTCCAGGGAGATGAGGGCATCCGTCGCCGCGCGTTCGCCGGTCGCGGGCATGATCGTCGGACTCGTCATGCCGGCCTAGATGTACTTCTTCGGGAACTCGACTCCGCAGACGAAGAAGCCGAGGGTGAACTGGTACACGTTGATGCGGACCTCCGAGTTGGCCGTCATGTGGAGGTACGCCTCGCGCTTGCTCATCCCGTAGTCGGCGTTGAGCCAGCGCATCATGTTCAGGAAGCAGCTGTTCAGGGCCCGCTCCGGGCTTCCCGTGTTGCGCGCGCTGTCGACCTGGACGATGGACTCGGGCTTCTCGATGCGGCAGACGCCCGGCGTGGTGACGCCCTTCATGACGTCGCAGGTGAGCGTCACGTCGGCGGCCGTCTCGTCGGCGATGCCGGTGAGCTCGGAGTCGCCCTGCGACGCGTGCACGTCGCCGAGGAACAGCAGCCCGCCCTCGTGCGTCGCGTTGAGGTGGATCTTGTTGCCGGCCGCGATGTCGCGCGTGTCGATGTTCCCGCCCCATGGGCCCTGGCCCACGAGCGAGTTCTCGATGCCCCGCTCCGGCGCGGTGACGATGGTGCCGATGAACGGCGCCAGCGGCCAGCGCACCTCGCGCCCGACGTTCATGACGGCCTCGCCGTCCTTGAGGGTGCCGGACGGGCCGGGGACGTGCTTGATGACCGTCGAGAACGGCTCGTCGATCTCGGCCCACTCGCTCAGGCCGGCGACCGGGCCGAAGCCGGCGATCGTGCCGGTCCAGCCCCAGTCGCGAACGGCGATCTCGTCGATGCCGACGACCAGGGTGTCCCCCGGTTCGACGCCGTTGACGTGGATCGGCCCCGCGAGCGGGTTGCCGCGCACGTACTGGCGCGCGGCGATCGGCGGCTCGGTGGTGTTCGGCACCGCGCCCTCCTCGCCGAGGAGGTTCCACCAGTTGTCGTTGGTCTCGACGACGAACGTCTCGCCGGCGTCGACCGTGATCTCGGGCTCGAGGTGGGCGCCGTACTCGACGTGCCACGCCGTGTCGCGCGCGATGCGCTTGGTCTCCTGCTGGGTGTCACTCATGTTGCTCTCCGTCGTGTCTCGTTCAGCTGCCCGCGCTGGCCGCGCGGTCGCCGACGTAGAAGTCCTTCACGTTGTCGGGCGTGACGAGCTTCGCGTCGATCAGGATGTCCTTCACCGGCTTGCCCTCGGCGGCGGCGAGCAGCAGCTCGACGTTGGCCTTGGCCAGCTCACGGCTCGTGAACGCGTAGGCCATGCGGTAGATGCTGTTCGGCTTGGCGATGAGGTCGAGCGTCTCGTTCGTCACGTCCATGCCGGCGAGGAAGTACTTCGGGTCGTCGGGCTTGACGCCCTGGTCGGCCAGGGCCTGGTAGACGCCCTTCATGTTGTCGTCGGTGAACGACAGCCAGACGGTCGTGTCGGGCTGGGCCGTGAGGTGCTGCTTGGCGGCCGTGAAGCCCTCGTCGCGGGTGAACGCGGCGACCTCGAAGACCTTCGCGTTCTTCGCGCCCTTCTTGACGCCGTTCACGAGGCCCTCGACGCGCAGGCGCGACAGGTCGTTCGAGCGGTCGGCCATGACGGCGACCTTCACGGGCTTGTCGGCGTAGTTCTCCTTGATCCACTTCACGGCGTCGGCCGCGAGGCGCTCGCCGTCCGACTCGGGCTTCGTGAGCAGCGCCGCGTCGGTGCCCTCCCACTTGACGGCGTAGCCCATCACGGGGATGTCGGCGTCCTGCGCGCGCTTCGTCACCGGCTTGAGGGCGTCGACCTGGATCGGCCAGCCCATGATCGCCTTGACGTCGCCGCGGCCGATCCAGGCGTCCCAGTCCTTGACCTGCTTCTCGACCTTGAACTGCGGGTCGTGGGTGAGCAGCTCGTACCCGGCCTTCTCGATCTCCGGGCGCATCAGCTTGATCTCGTCGTTCCAGAGCTCGAGCGACGAGCCGCCGAAGCTCATGGCCACGGCGCCCTTGTCGCCGCCGCCGCCGGAACCACCACCGCCATCGTCGTTCCCGCCACATGCAGCGGTCGTCAGTGCCAGACCTGCAGCCGCCAACAGCGCGGCGATCGCCTTACGTCGGTGCAACATCACTCCTCCTGGGGTCGCGAATGCGGCGCACCCTAGTGGGCCTTATTGTCTACTGTCAACGGTTAACAATCCAGATGGCGCGCCGTCTGCGAGCATCCGGCGGTGGATGAGGAGGAGGAGCTAGGTGGGCACCCCGATCGGCCGCGCGCTCTGGCGCGAGCTGCTGGAGGAACTCGAGAAGCGCATCGTCGACGGCACGCTGGCGCCCGGCCAGCGGCTCGTCGAGCAGGATGTCGCCGCCGAGTTCGGCGTGAGCCGCGGCCCCGTGCGCGAGGCCTTCGCCGAGCTCGCGCGGACCGGCCTGCTCGAGATCAACGCGCGCCGCGGTGCCGGTGTGCGCGTCTTCACCGACCGCGACATCGGCGAGCTCTACCAGCTGCGCGAGTGCCTGGAGGGGTGCGCGCTCGCGAGCGCCGGCCCGATC
>JAXDHC010000221.1:0-2688 GCA_034664705.1 Solirubrobacteraceae bacterium | reverse complement strand
ACGGCGTACCTGGTGGGCGCCGGGCCGGGCGACCCCGGGCTGCTGACGGCGCGGGCGCTCGAGCTCAACGCCCGCGCCGACGTCATCCTCCACGACCGCCTCATCCCCGCCGAGGCGCTGACCGGCGCCCGCGCCGACGCGGAGGTCATCGACGTCGGCAAGGTCGGGGGCGGCGAGCAGGTCCCCCAGGACGAGACGACGCGCCTGCTCGTCGAGCACGCGCTCGCCGGACGCGACGTCGTGCGCCTGAAGGGCGGCGACCCGTTCGTCTTCGGCCGGGGCGGCGAGGAGGCGCAGGCGTGCCGCGCCGCGGGCGTGGCGTTCGAGGTCGTGCCCGGCGTGACCGCCGGCGTCGCCGCGCCCGCCTACGCCGGCATCCCCGTCACCCAGCGCGGCGTCTCCAGCGCCGTCGCGTTCGTCACCGGCCACGAGGATCCGGCCAAGCCGGAGACCGCGATCGACTGGGACGCCCTCGCCGCCTTCCCGGGGACGCTGGTCTTCTACATGGGCGTGCGCCAACTCGGGCAGATCGCCGAGCGCCTGATCGCCGCGGGCCGCCCGGCGGACGAGCCGGCCGCCGTCGTGCAGCGCGGCACGCTCCCCGGACAGCGGACGGTCCGCGCGCCGCTGCGCGCCATCGCCGACGCGGCGGGCGCCGCGGGCGTGCGCGCGCCGGCGATCACCCTCGTGGGCGCCGTGGCCGGGCTGCACGACGAGCTCAGCTGGCTCGAGCAGCGCCCGCTCACGGGCCGCACCATCGCGGTGACCCGCGCCCGCGCGCAGGCCAGCGCGCTCGCCGCGCGGCTGCGCGAGCTCGGCGCGAACGTCGTGGAGGCGCCGGCGATCCGGATCGAGCCGCTCGACGCCGAGGTCCCCGACCTGTCGGCGTACGACCTGCTCTGCGTGACCAGCCCGAACGGCGCGCACGAGCTCATGCGCCGCGTGCGCGACGCGCGCGCCCACACCGGACCGCGCATCGCCGTCATCGGGCCGGGGACGGCGCGCGCGATGCGCAAGCACGGCATCGAGCCGGACATCGTGCCGGCGCGCTCGGTGGCCGAGTCGCTCGTCGAGGCGCTGGCCGACGTGCCCGTCCGCCGCGCGCTCATCGCGCGCGCGGCCGACGCCCGCGACATCCTGCCCGAGGCGCTGCGCGCGCGCGGCGCGGAGGTCGACGTGCTCGGGCTCTACCGGACCGTCGCCGAGCCGCTCGACGACGGCGCCCGCGGCGCGGCGCTCGGCGCCGACTACGCGACCTTCACCTCGGCATCGTCGGCGCGCTTCTTCCACGAGGCGGCCGGCACCCTGGCCGGGCCGCGGCTCGTGTCGATCGGCCCGGCGACGAGCACGGCGCTGCGCGAGCTCGGCTTCGAGCCCGACGTCGAGGCCGCCGATCACACCCCGGACGGGCTCGTCGCCGCCCTGCTCGGCGACGCGACGGACCGCGTGCCGGACTGACGCCGCAGGGCGGGCGCGGCGCCGGGAAGCGGCTCGCCACCGCCGGGCTCGTCGTCGTCCTCGTCGTCCTCTCCGCGCGCCGACCCGGCGATCGGGAACCAGTTCGGCCGGTCGCCGCTCACCGGGCGCTCGTCGAAGTACGGGCGGCTCTCCGCGCCGAAGCGCATGGCGAGCACCGCGAACAGGCCGAAGGCGACGGTCGGACCCAGCGTGGCCAGCAGCACCTCCGCCATCGGCCCGACGATACGCCCCGCCGGACGCAGGTCAAGCGGGGCGTTGCGCGCGGTGTCAGCTCACGGCGGGCGGCTCGCCGTCCGTGGGGATGCAAGGCATCCCGACCGTCAGCTCGCGGCGGGCGGGTCGCCTTCCGTGGGGATGCCCGGCATCCCGACCGTCAGCTCGCGGCGGGCGGCTCGCCTTCCGTGGGGATGCCCGGCATGGCGTCGGGGCCGCGCGCGGGCTCGTCCTCGCCCTCGGGCGCCGCCTCGGGCACGCCGAGCGGCTCGTCCTCGGGCTGGTCGGGCGGCAGGCCGGACGGCGCGTCGCCGGCCTCGCCCCTCGGGATCTGCGCCATGGGCTGTCGCTACCCGCCCGCGACGCGACACACGCACGCGCACGGATCCGACCAGCGCGTGATTAGACTCGCGCGAATGCCGCGGGTCATCACCTTCCTCACCGACTACGGCCACGACGACGATTTCGTCGGCGTCTGCCATGGGGTCATGGCCGGGATCGCGCCGGACGCGCGCGTCCTCGACGTGACCCACGGGATCCCGCGCCACGACATCCGCTCGGGGGCGCTCGTGCTGCGACGCGCGCTGCCGTACTTCCCCGCGGGCGTGCACGTCGCCGTCGTCGACCCCGAGGTCGGCGCCGAGCGCCGCGCCGTCGCGCTGCGCACCGCCGAGGACGACCGCGTGCTCGTCGGCCCGGACAACGGACTGCTGATCCCGGCGGCCCAGCGCTTCGGCGGCGTGGCCGAGGCCGTCGAGATCACGCGCTCCACGCACCGCCTCGAGCCGACGTCGGCGACGTTCCACGGCCGCGACGTCTTCGCCCCGGTCGGCGCGCACCTGGCGGCGGGTGCGCCGCTCGCCGAGGCGGGCGAGCCGCTCGACCCCGACGAGCTCGTCAAGCTGCAGATGCCGGAGTACCGCGCCGAGGACGACGGCCTCGTCGCGCACGCCGTCGCCTTCGACCGCTTCGGCAACGTCATGCTCGACGTCGAGC
>JAXDHC010000220.1:0-5505 GCA_034664705.1 Solirubrobacteraceae bacterium | reverse complement strand
GCTGCCCGGGGGCTGGGTCGCGCCGGGGCTCGTCGACGCCCACGCGCACCTCAGCTTCGAGGCGCGCGAGCGCCTCGGGCTGGAGCGCGGCAGCGCCGACCTCATCGCTGCGCACCTGCGCCTGCACCGACGGGCGGGCGTCCTGGCGGTGCGCGACGCGGGCTCGCTGCCGTCCGTCGCCCCGCTGACCGGACGCCGGGAGGGCGTCGAGGTGACCGCCTGCGGCCCGTTCCTCGCGCCGCCCGACTTCTTCCTCGCGCATCTCTACGACGGCACGCCGGCGGCGCACGCGGTCGACGCCGCCCGCGCGCGCGTGCACGGCGGCTGGCCGTGGGTGAAGGTCATCGCCGACCACCCCGGGGCCGACGGCAACCCGCTCGCCCCACGGCTCGGCTATCCGCTCGAGCTGGTGCGCGAGATCGCCGACGCGGTCCACGCGGAGGGCGGGCGGCTGGCCGTGCACGTGATGGGCCGGATCGCCGGCGAGATCGTCGCCGCCGGCGTCGACTCCATCGAGCACGGCGACTGGGCCGACGAGGACACGGTGCGCGAGATGGCGGCGCGCGGGATGGCCTGGACGCCCACCCTGACGACGGTGCTCGGGCACATCGAGCCGATCGCGCCGCACGTCCCGGCCGCGCGCGAGCTCCTCGAGCTCCAACGCCGGACGCTGCCGCTGGCGGCCGAGCTCGGCGTCGCGCTCCTGGCCGGCACCGACGAGGAGCCGCACGGCACCGTCGCCCGCGAGGTCCTCGCGCTCGTGCGCTACGGCGTCCCGACGGCCGCCGCCGTCGCGGCGGCCGGCACCGGCGCGCGGGCCTACCTCGGCCTGCCCGGCCTCGACGATGGCGCCCCGGCCGACGTCGTGACCTTCGACCGCGACCCGCGCGTCGACGCCGGCGCGCTCTCCGAGCCGGCCGCGGTGCTCGCCGCCGGCGCGCGGGCCGGCGCCCCGTGACGCGCAGCCGGAGTCGAACGGACGTCCAGACCCCGCAAGCTGGCGCGCCGGCGCACGGCGCGGACGGTAGTCACCAGGGCCGACCCGATCCCGAACCCGGAGACCCGTGCCACACCTGAGCCATCGCCACGCCGAAGCCCTCGCGCTCATTGCCGCCGAGGGCCAGACGACCGCCAAGCAGGCCGCCGAGATCCTCGGCGTCACGCGCCCGACCGTCAGCGCGATCCTGCGCGCGCTGGAGCGCGCGGGACACCTGCACGGCGAGCTGGTCGGCGGCGGGGAGCTCGGCTACACGGCCACCGTCCGGGGGGAGCGCTGGCTCGCGCACCGCCCGCGGGGGCGGTCCGGGGCGGCCGGCGGCCACGCGAGGGGCGGCTCGCAGGTGGCGCCGGCCTGAGCCGGCGCGTGCTCGTGCCCACGGTCGCGAGCACGAGGGCCGGGCGCGCGGCCCGGCCGCGCTACACCTCGGTGACCTCGTCGTGGAGGAGGAAGCCGGCGGCGACGAGCACGCCGCGCTCCTCGAGGCGCCGGAAGCGCGGAAGGAGCTCGGGATCGGACGGCTCCCACGCGGCGACCGCGGCGGTGTCGCCGAGCTCGCGCAGGCCGTGGCTGGCCGGCTCGTCCATGGCGTCGCGGAACCAGGCGAGGTCGTCGGAGATGCGGCGCGGCCGGTCGGCGGCCGCGGGCTGCCACGGATCGTCGCCCGAACGGCGCTCGGGGACGCCGGGTGGCCGGGTGAGGGCGATCTGCAGGGCGCCGAGCCAGTCGGCGCGGGGCTGGATGAGTTCGAGGATGGCCATCGGCGGTGAGCGTTCCCTCCTGCCGGTCACCGCACACGGTCGCGGCGGTGGACGGCAGCATCTTCCGCGCCGACGCGGCTAGTCTTCCAGGATGCCGCCGGCCATGCGCGACGTCCCGATCCGCGACGACGTCATCCGCCTCGGCCAGGCCCTCAAGCTGTCGGGGCTCGCGGACTCCGGCGGCGAGGCGCGCGGCCTCGTGGCGCAGGGCGCGGTGACCGTCAACGGCGAGGTGGAGACGCGCCGCGGCCGGCAGCTGCACCGCGGCGACGTCGTCGCGTTGGGCGACGAGACGGTGCGGATCGCCTGAGCGGCCCGGCGCGTCGCGCGCGACCCGGTCCGCACCGGTGGCCGCCGCGCCATATTCTCGCTGCGTGAGTCGCGACCCCGCCGATGCGAGCGAGCCGCTGGGCCGCCTTGGCGAGCTCCAGGCCGTCGTGCTCGACGTCGGCGAGGAGGCGATCGACTGCCGCGTCGCGGTCGTGCTCGCCGACCAGGCGACGATCGAGCCGGTCTCCGCCGCGGACGCGAGCTACATCCCGAGCCTGGGCCGTGCCGCCACGCTCGTGTTCGACGTGCGCGGCGCCAAGGTCCGCGTCCCGGGCGCGGTGCGCCGCGGCCCGCTCGAGGGCCAGCTCCGCTTCAAGGCCGGCGGCGGCGAGGCGCTGCCGCGGCGCCGCCGCGCGCCGCGTGTCGGCGCCGAGGTCGCCGTCGAGGTGACGCCGCTCGGCGACGACGGCGAGCCGGCCGCCCCGTCGCAGCGCCTGCAGACCTCCGACGTCAGCCTCGGCGGCGTGGGCGTCCGCGTCGGGTCGTGGTCGGCGGCGATCGGGGCGGTCGTGTCGCTCGCCCTGGAGCTGCCGGGGCCGCCGATGACCGCCACCGCGCGGGTGATGCGCCTCGACGACGGCATTGCCGGCCTCGAGCTGACGAAGATCACGCCGGCCGACCGGGCGCGCCTCGCGGCGTTCCTGATCGCCCAGCGCCTCGGCGCCTGACGCGCGGCGGCGGGCGCGTCGCCGCGGCGCGCCGGGTTGCGGGCACGCGCGCCCGGGAAGCCCCCGATCGTGACCGAGCCCATCGACCCGCCGTCCGCGACCGCGGCGCTCGTCGCCCTCCGCGACGAGCTCGCCGGCCTCGCGCTCGCGCTCGAGACGCCGGCCGCCGCGGCGGGTCGCGCCATGCGCGTCGAGCTCGTCGGCCAGGTCGTCGACTACCGGCTGCCGCGGCTGCGGCAGATGGATGCGCCGCTGCTCATGGTCGTCGGCGGATCGACCGGCGCCGGGAAGTCGACGCTCGTCAACAGCCTCGTCGGGGCGGAGGTGACGACCGCCGGGGTGCTGCGCCCGACCACGCGCGCGCCGGTGCTCGCGTGCAACCCGCACGACATCCGCTGGTTTCACGACGACCGCGTGCTGCCCGGGCTGGCGCGGACGACCGGCGGCCCGGCCGGGCCGGGCGGCCTGCAGCTCGTGCCGACGGACGGCCTTCCGGCCGGCGTCGCGCTGCTCGACGCCCCCGACATCGACTCCGTCGTCGAGGCCAACCGCGCGCTCGCCGGCACGCTCCTCGCCGCCGCGGACTCGTGGCTGTTCGTCACCACGGCGGCGCGCTACGCCGACGCGGTCCCGTGGGACATGCTCCAGGCGGCGCGCGACCGCGGCACGTCGCTGTCGCTCGTGCTCGACCGCGTCCCCGCCGACGCCGTCGAGGAGGTCTCCGCGCACCTGCGCGCGATGCTCGCCGAGCGCGGCCTGCCGGAGACGCCGGTGCTCGTCGTGCGCGAGGCCGCGCTGGACGACGGGCTGCTGCCGGCGCACGAGCTCGCGCCGGTCCGCGCGTGGCTCGACGAGCTGGCCGCCGACGCGCAGGCCCGCGCGGGAGTCGTCCGGCGCACGCTGAGCGGCGCGATCGAGAGCATGCCCCGACGGGTCGCGGTCGTGCGCGAGGCGCTGGCCGAGCAGGCGGCCGCCGCCGCCGCGCTCGCCGACGCCGTCGAGGGCGCCTACCGTGACGCGCTGGAGCGCGTCGACGACGCCGTGCGCAGCGGCTCGCTGCTGCGCGGCGAGGTGCTCGCCCGCTGGCACGACGTGGTGGGGACGGGCGACGTCATGCGCTCGATCGAGTCGCGCGTCGGCTGGGTGCGCGACCGGCTGCGCGCGCTCGTGACCGGCGCGCCGCCCGCCGACGCCGAGCTCCGCACCGCGGTGGAGACGGGGGTGGAGGCCGTCGTGCACGCGGCGGCGGACGAGGCCGCCGAGCGCGTCGCCGGACGGTGGCGCCAGGAGCCCGGCGGGCGTGCGCTGCTCGACGCCGTGCACCGGCCCGACCAGGCATCGCCGGAGCTGTCGGGCGCCGTCTCCGAGCTGGTCCGCGACTGGCAGGGCCACGTCTTCGAGCTCGTCCGCCGCGAGGCCGCCGGCAAGCGGACGACCGCGCGGCTGGCGTCGCTCGGCGTCAACGGCGCCGGGCTCACGGTCATGATCGCCGTGTTCGCGAGCACCGGCGGGCTCACGGGCGCCGAGGTCGTCGTCGCCGGCGGCACGTCGGCGCTCAGCCAGCGGCTGCTCGAGGCGATCTTCGGCGACCAGGCGGTGCGCACGCTCGCCGCCCGCGCGCGGGAGGACCTCCTCGCCCGCGTGGCCCGCGTGTTCGCCGGCGAGGCGCGCCGCTACGAGGCGCCGCTCGAGGAGGCCGTTCCCCCGGCCGGCGCGGGCGAGCGCCTCGCCGGAGCCCTCGGCGCGGTGGAGCCCGTCCGGTGAGCAGCGCGCTCGACCGCCGCATCGCGGCGCTCCGCGACGCCGTCGACGCCGCCCGCGGACGAGCCGACGAGGAGCGCGTCGCGCGCGCCGAGGCGGTGCTCGCGCGCGCGGGCCGGCGCCTGGGCCTCGGCGTCGAGGCGACGGTGGTGGCCCTCGCGGGACCGACCGGCGCGGGCAAGTCCTCGCTGTTCAACGCGCTCGCCGGGGAGGAGCTCGTGGCCGCCGGGCGCCGGCGCCCGATGACCTCCTCGTCGACCGCCGCCGTCTGGGGCGATCCGCCCGATGCGCTGCTCGACTGGCTCGACGTCCCGCGGCGGCACCGCGTCGACGGCGCGCGGCCCGGATCGCTCGTGCTGCTCGACCTTCCGGACTTCGACTCGGTCGAGGTGGCCCACCGCCTCGAGGTCGAGCGGGTGCTCGAGCTCGCCGACCTGCTGGTCTGGGTCGTCGACCCGCAGAAGTACGCGGACGGCGCGTGGCACGAGCGGTACCTGCGACCGATGGCCAGCCACGCGGGCGTCATGGAGGTCGTGCTCAACCAGGCCGACCTCCTCGACGCCGACGCGGCGGCGGCGTGCCGGACCGACCTCCAGCGCCTGCTTCGCGAGGACGGCCTCGGCGGGCTGCCGGTGCACACGGCGTCGGCGCGGACCGGCGAGGGGCTCGACGCCGTCGAGGCCGCGATCGCGCGCCGGGTCGCCAGTCGCGCCGCGGTCGTCGAGCGGCTCGAGGCCGACGTCGGCGCGGCGGCCCATGGGCTGGCCGCGGGGTGCGACGGGGGCCGCGGCGGGCGGATCGGCCGCGGCGACCGCGAGCGCCTGGTGACCGCGCTGGCCGAGGCGGCCGGCGTGCCCGGCGTCGTGCGCGCCGTGGACCGCGCGCACCGCCGGCGCGGAGCGCTCGCGACCGGCTGGCCGGCCGTCCGCTGGCTGCGCCGTCTGCGGCCCGATCCGCTGCGCCGCCTGCGGCTGCCCGACCGCGGAGA
>JAXDHC010000219.1:0-5612 GCA_034664705.1 Solirubrobacteraceae bacterium | reverse complement strand
CGGCCGCGGTCATCGGCGTCCCGGTCGGCTTCGTCGGCGCGGCGGAGTCGAAGGACGCGCTGGCCGAGCACGGCGCGGGCCTCGAGCACCTGGTCGTGCGCGGGCGGCGGGGCGGCAGCGCCATCGCCGCGGCCGCCGTCAACGCGTTGGCGAGCGCCGCGGAATGACCGCGAACGGCCATCGCCCCGGGCGGCTGTCCGGCGTGGGCGTGGGGCCCGGCGACCCCGAGCTCATGACGATCAAGGCGCGGCGGCTGATCGAGGCCGCCGACGTCGTCGCCTACCCGGTCGCCCGCCACGGGCGCAGCGTCGCGCGGCGGATCGCCGCTCCGTACCTGCGCGACGACCAGGTGGAGCTCGCGCTCGGCTACCCCGTCACGACCGAGGAGACCGACCATCCCGGCGGGTACGAGGACGCGCTGCGCGAGTTCTACGACGCCTCGGCGGCCGAGATCGCGGCGCACCTCGACGCCGGGCGCGACGTCGCCGTCCTCTGCGAGGGCGACCCGTTCTTCTACGGCTCGTACATGTACCTGCACGAGCGCCTCGCGCACCGCTACCCGACCGAGGTCGTCCCCGGCGTGACGTCGTTCAGCGCGGCCGCGGCGGCGGCGGGCACGCCGCTCGCCAAGCGCGACGACGTGCTCACCGTGCTGCCGGGCACGCTGCCGGCCGACGTGCTGGCGGCGCGGCTGCGCACGACCGACGCCGCCGTGGTCCTCAAGCTCGGGCGCACGTTCCCCGCCGTCCGCGAGGCGGCCGAGCGGGCCGGCGTGGCCGATCGTGCGCTGCACGTGGAGCGCGCCAGTGCGCCGGAGGAGCGCATCGCGCCGCTGCGCGACGCGGGCCCCGACGTGCCGTACATGTCGCTCGTGCTCGTCCCCACGGCCGCCGGCACGGACCACCGCAACGGTCACGCCGGCCGCCTGGCGGTGGTCGGGCTCGGGCCGGCGGGGCCGGACTGGCTCACGCCCGAGGCGCAGGCCGAGCTCGCCGCCGCGGACGAGCTCGTCGGCTACGCGCCGTACCTCGCCCGCGTGCCCGTGCGAGCGGGGCAGACCCGGCACGCGAGCGACAACCGGGTCGAGGCCCAGCGCGCACGGGAGGCGCTCGAGCTCGCCGCCGGCGGCGCGCGCGTGGCCGTGGTGTCCTCGGGGGACCCCGGCATCTTCGCGATGGCCACCGCCGTGCTCGAGGTCCTGGACTCGGGCGACGAGCGCCTCGGCGGCGTGGAGGTCGCCGTCGTGCCGGGGCTGTCGGCGATGCAGGCGGCGGCGTCGCGGGTCGGTGCGCCGCTCGGCCACGACTTCTGCGTGCTCTCGCTGTCCGACCAGCGCAAGCCATGGGCGGTCATCGAGCGCCGCCTCGACGCCGCGGGCGCGGCCGACCTGGCGCTGGCGCTCTACAACCCGGCATCCCGCACGCGGCGCGAGCAGCTCGTCCGGGCGATCGAGGTGCTCCTGCGCCACCGGGCGCCGGCGACGCCGGTCGTGGTGGCGCGGGCGGTCGGCAGCGCCGAGGAGAGGGTGGACGTCACGACGCTCGGCGACCTCGATCCGGGCGTGGTCGACATGCGCACGCTGCTGATCGTCGGCTCGTCGATGACCCGCGTTGTCCCCGGCGGCGGCGACGGCCCGCCGCGCGTGTACACGCCGCGCAGCTACCCGGGGTGAGCCCGGGCGCGCGCCCAGCCGAGCGCGTCGCGGACCGCGGCGACGGACGGCACCTGGGCGCGCGGCGGGCGGTCGACCACGATCACGGGGAGGCCGCGCTCGCGGGCGGCGTCGAGCTTGGCCTGCGTGAGCGCGCCGCCGCTGTCCTTCGTGACGACGACGTCGATCGCGTGCCGGTCGACGAGCGCGAGCTCGCCCGCGAGCGTGTACGGGCCGCGGTCGAGCAGGACCTCGTGGTGGGCCGGAAGCGGCGGCGCGGGCGGATCGACACAGCGGATCAGCCACCAGGCGCGCGTGTCGTGCGCGAACGCGGCGAGGCCCTGGCGCCCGGTCGTGAGCAGCACGCGGCGGCCGAGGCCCGGCACGAGCGCCGCCGCCGCGGCGAGGCCGGCGACGCGGTGCCAGCGGTCGCCGGGGCGCTCGGCGAAGCCGGGCCGCTCGAGGCGCAGGAGCGGAACGCCGGCCGCGGGGCACGCCTGCGCGGCGGAGGCCGAGATGCGCTCCGCGAACGGGTGGGTGGCGTCGACGACGGCGGCGATGCCATGGGCGGCGAGCCACTGCGCCAGCCGGTCCGGGCCGCCGAACCCGCCGACCCGCACGGCGCCGCGGGGCAGCCGCGGGTTGGCCACGCGCCCGGCCAGCGAGGAGATCACCGCGACGCCGGCGTCGTCGAGCGCGCCGGCGAGCTCGCGCGCCTCGGCCGTGCCGCCGAGGACGAGGACGGTGGCGGCGCTCATCGGACGGGGGCGCGGTGACCGCGCTGCGCCGCGGGTGGACGACCGGCGCGTGCGCCACCGCGGCGACCACGGCCGCGTACGAGGCGCTGCTCACGGGCGCGTTCCCCGATGCCGTCGAGGTGCTCCTGCCCGGCGGGCAGCGCCCGGCCTTCGCGCTCGCGGTCGAGCGGCTGACCGGCGACGCGGCGACTGCGGGCGTCGTCAAGGACGCCGGCGACGACCCCGACGTCACGCACGGCGCGCTCGTGCTCGCGACGGTCCGCCACGGTGCGCCCGGCCGCGGCGTCGCGTTCGTCGCGGGCGACGGGGTCGGGACGGTCACGCTCCCCGGGTTGCCCGTGGCGGTCGGCGAGCCCGCGATCAACCCGGTGCCCCGCCGGATGATGGCCGAGGCGGTCGCGCGCGTCGCGGCGGCGCACGGCGGCACCGGGGACGTCGCCATCGAGGTCGGCGTCGAGGGCGGCGCGGAGCTGGCGCAGCGGACCTGGAACCCACGGCTGGGGATCGAGGGCGGGCTGTCGATCCTCGGGACCACCGGGATCGTGATCCCGTACTCGTGCTCCGCGTGGATCGCGTCGATCCGCCAGGGGGTCGACGTCGCCCGGGCGGCCGGGCACGACCACGTGATCGCCGCCACCGGCGACACCTCCGAGCGTGCGGCGCAGGCGCGGTACGGACTGCCGGACACCGCGCTGCTGGACATGGGCGACTTCGCGGGCGCGACGCTCAAGTACCTGCGCCGCCACCCGGTCGCCCGGCTGACGCTCGCGGGCGGGTTCGCGAAGCTGTCGAAGCTCGCCGCCGGGCACCTCGACCTGCACTCCGGCCGCTCGCAGGTCGACCTCGACCGCCTCGCGGTACTCGCCTCCGAGCGCGGCGGGACGGCGGAGCTCCACGGCGCGATCCGCGCCGCGAACACCGCGCTGCACGCGCTGCAGCTCAGCGTCGCCGCGGACGTGCCCCTCGCCGGGCGCGTCGCCGAGGACGCGCACGCCGTCGCGCTCGAGGTGCTCGCCGGCGCGCCGGTCGCGGTGGAGGTGCTCGTGGTCGATCGCGCGGGTCACGTGGTCGGGAGCGCGGGGTCGGTGCCGCGCTCACGCGCGGGCGAGTAGAGGTGGCTGTCGCGGAATCCCTCCGCCGCCAGCGCCGGGCCGACGAGGATCGTGGCGGTCCGGCGCACCCCGGCGTCGCGGGCCGCGGCGGCGATCGTCGCGAGGGTGCCGCGGAGGACGAGCTCGTCGGACCAGCTGGCCCGGGCGACCACGGCGACCGCGCAGCCGGCGCCGTAGTGCGGGGTGAGCGTGGCGGCGATCTCGTCGATCGCCTGGGCGCCGAGGTGCACCACGAGCGTCGCGCCGTGCGCGGCCAGGCCGGCGAGCTCCTCGCCTGGCGGCATCTTCGAGGCGTTGCGGCCGAAGCGCGTGAGGATGACGGTCTGGGCCACCTCGGGGATCGTGAGCTCGCGGCCCAGCGCGGCGGCGGCCGCGGCGAACGCGGGCACGCCCGGCGTGACGTCCCAGGGGATGCCGAGCGCGTCGAGGCGGCGCATCTGCTCGGCGGCGGCGCTGTAGATGGAGAGGTCGCCGGAGTGCAGGCGGGCGACGTCCTCGCCGCGGTCGTGCGCGGCCCGGCACTCGGCCACGATCTGGTCGAGGTCCAGGCCCTGGGTGTCGACCAGGCGGGCGTCGGCGGGCGCGTGGCCGAGCACCTCGACCGGCACGAGCGCTCCGGCGTACAGGCACACCGGGGAGGCAGCGATCAGCCGCTGCGCGCGCAGCGTCAGGAGGTCCGGCGCGCCGGGGCCGGCGCCGATGAAGTGGACGGTCACGCGCCCTCCTTGTCGGCGCTCCACTGCACGACGGGGAGCTGCGGCCGCCAGGCCTCGAGGCCGCCGAGCGGCTCGGCGTGGCTGACGGCGAGGCGCATGAGCGCCCCGCCGTGGGCCCCGCGCGCGGCGTGCAGCGCCTGCTCGCCCTCGAGCGTGACCGCGTTGGCGACGATCCGGCCGCCGGGCGCCAGCGCGTCCCAGCAGCGGGCGAGCAGGCCCGCGATGGAGAGGCCGCCGCCGACGAAGACGGCGTCCGGGCGGTCGAGGCCGTGCAGCGCGGCGGGGGCGGCGCCCTCGCGGACCTCGAGCGCCGGGACGCCGAGACGCCGCGCGTTGGCCGCAATCCGCGCGGCGCGGTCTGCGCGCGCCTCGATCGCCACCGCACGCGCGGTCGGCTCGGCGCGCAGCCACTCGATCGCGACCGACCCGCTGCCGGCGCCGACGTCCCACAGCAGCCGGCGCGGTCCGGGGCCGAGGGCGGCGAGCGTGACCGCCCGGACCGCCCGCTTGGTCAGCTGGCCGTCGGTCTCGTAGGCGGCGTCCGGGAGGCCCGGCGTGCGCGGCAGCACGAGCGCGCCCGGCGCCGCGCGGCACTCGACGGCGACGGCGTGCAGCGCGCCGGCCTCCGTGTCGCCCCAGGCATCGGCGGTGCCGTCGACGATGCGCTCGGCGGGGGCGCCGAGCGTCTCGAGGACGACGAAGCGGCTCGGGCCGAGCCCGCGCTCGCGCAGGACGCGCGCCATCCCGGCGGCGCCCGCGGCGCCGGCGGTGTAGGCGATCAGGCGCCGCCCGGGCTGCAGGAGCGCGGCGGCCACCTCCGGCGGGCGGCCGACGGCGCTGACGAGCTCGGTCTCGGCCGCCGGCCAGCCGAGCCGCGCGCAGGCGAGCGAGAAGGCGGAGGGGTGGGGGTGCACGGCGAGCCGCTCCGGGCCGACGCGCCGGGCCAGCGTGGCGCCGATGCCGTGGAGCATCGGGTCGCCGCTGGCGAGCACGCACACCGTCCCGGGCACGCCGTCGGCGAGCTCGTCGACGAGCGGGTCGATCGGCGACGGCCACGGGCGCCGCGCCCCCGCGGTCGTCGGGAGCAGGTCGAGCTGGCGGTGCGAGCCGACGATCGTGTCGGCGGCGAGGATCGCGGCGCGCGCCGGCTCGCCCAGTCCGGCCCAGCCGTCCGCCCCGATCCCCACGACGGCGATCGGCGCGGCGCTCACGGGCGCGCTCCCTGCGACATGGCGGCGGGCGCGGACCGCGCGGCGCTGTCGGCGAGGGCGCCGGCGAGCACGGCGCCGTGGACGGCGCGCGCGATGTCGCCGCCGACGCGCGTGGCCGGGCCGGCGAACGGGACGCCGCCGCCCGGCAGCGCGGCGATGCAGAA
>JAXDHC010000218.1:0-5195 GCA_034664705.1 Solirubrobacteraceae bacterium | reverse complement strand
CCGTCGACGATCCGCAACGAGCTGTCGATGCTCGAGGAGCACGGGTTCCTCGCCCATCCCCACACGAGCGCCGGGCGCGTCCCCACGGATGCCGGCCACCGCTTCTTCGTCGACCGCCTGCTGGGCGGGCCCGACGTCATCGCCCGCGACCGCAGCCTCGAGCTGCGCCTCATCCGCCGCGAGGTCGACGAGGCCATGCGGACGACGACCGAGACGCTGTCGCAGGTCACCAACCTGCTGGCGATCGTCTCCGCGCCGCCGCTCGACACGGCGACGATCCGCCACGTCGAGGTCCTCGGGCTCCAGCCGCAGGTGCTCATGGTCGTCATCATCACGTCGACGGGCGGCGTCACGAAGCGGGTCTTCACCTTCGACGCCCCCGTGGATCAGGGCCTGGCGCAGTGGGCGGCCGAGTACCTCAACGACCGCCTGACCGGGATGGGCCTCGGCGCGCGCATGCTGCACTCGCGCCTGCACGACCCGTCGCTGCGCCCGCGCGAGCGGGCGTTCCTGGACCGGCTGGCGCCCGCGTTCACCGAGCTCGCCGAGACGGCCGAGCACACGCTGTACGTCGACGGCGCCGCGCGCCTGCTGTCCGAGAACCGCTTCCAGGACCTCAGCCAGATCAACGAGCTCATGCAGATCCTCGAGCGCCGCGTCGCGCTGCTGGAGATCCTGCGCTCGGCGCTGGGCGAGCGCGACGTGCTCGTGCGCATCGGCAGCGAGAACGAGCTGCCCGCCCTGCACTCGCTCGCGCTGGTGGCCGCCGGCTACGGCCTGCCGGCGCGCAATCTCGGCACCGTGTCGCTGATCGGCCCCGTCCGCATGGACTACGCCGGCGCGATCCGCACCGTGCGCGAGGCTGCCCGGCAGCTGTCGCGCTTCATCGAAGACGTCTACGAAAGCTAGCTTCCAGTCCATGGCCGGCACCACCCCGCGCGACCCCTACGACGTCCTCGGCATCGCCCGCGACGCCGACGAGACGCAGATCAAGAAGGCCTTCCGCAAGCTGGCCCGCGAGCTGCACCCCGACGTCAACCGCCACGACCCCGACGCCGAGGAGAAGTTCAAGGAGGCCGCCGAGGCCTACGAGATCCTCAACGACGCCGAGCGCCGCGCGGCCTACGACCGCTACGGCCACGAGGGCGTCCGCAGCGGCGGCTTCGCGCCGAACTTCGAGGGCTTCGGCTCGATATCGGACCTCTTCGACGCGTTCTTCGGCGGCTTCGGCGGCAGCGGCGGCGGGGCCGCGGGCCCGGCGCAGGGCCGCGACATCGCCGTCCACGCCGACGTCTCGCTCGCCGACGCCGCGACCGGCACGAGCGTCGAGCTGAGCTTCGAGGCCGTCGAGACGTGCGAGGTCTGCCACGGCAACGGCGCCAAGCCCGGCACGCCGATCGTGACGTGCGAGCGCTGCGGCGGCGTCGGCGTCCTGCAGGCGGTGGCCCGCTCGCCGTTCGGCCAGGTGATGCGCCAGATGCCGTGCGACGTCTGCCACGGCGACGGCCGCGTGGCCTCCGAGCCCTGCGAGCACTGCGACGGCCGAGGCCGCGAGGTGCGCCGGCGCACGGTGCGCGTCGACATCCCGGCGGGCATCGCCGACGGCCAGCGCGTCCGCCTGAGCGGCCGCGGCCACGCCGGCGAGCGCGGCGGCCCGGCCGGCGACCTCTACGTCCTCGTGCGCGTCGCCGCCGACGCGCGCTTCCTGCGCGACGGCGACGACCTCGTCACCGTGCTCGACGTCTCGGCGCCCGTGGCGTCGCTCGGCGCGACGCTGCAGGCCCCGACGCTCGACGGGGACGTCGACCTCGACATCCCCGCCGGCACGCAGCCGGGCGAGATCTTCGTCGTGCGCGGCCACGGCATGCCGCGGCTGCGGCGCCCGGGCCGGCGCGGCGACCTGCGCGTCGTCGCGAACGTCGTCGTCCCGCGCAAGCTGTCGCGCGAGCAGCGCAAGCTCCTCAAGCAGCTCGCCGACTCGATGACCGAGGACAACGTCCGCAACGACGAGTCGATCGTCGGCAAGCTGAAGCGGCTCGTCGGCGCGTCGTGATCCGCCTCGCGGTGCGCGTGCGCCGCCCCGACGCCGAGCTCGTGCTCGCCGAGCTGCTCGCGCTCGCGCCCGCGGGCGTGGAAGAGCGCGACCTCGGCGACCACGTCGAGTACGCCGTCTACGGCGCGCCGGGCGAGCTGCCCGCGCTGCCGGACCTGCGCGCGGCCGCCGGCGGCGCGCTCGTCGACATCGCGACGACCGAGGTGGCCGACGACTGGGCGCAGCGCTGGCGCGCCTTCCACGAGCCGGTGACGGTCGGCGGGCGCCTGCACGTCCGCGCCCCGTGGCACCCGCCCGCGCCCAACGGCGTTCCGGAGGTCGTGATCGATCCGGGGCAGGCGTTCGGCACCGGCGCCCACGCGACGACCCGCCTCTGCCTCGAGCTGCTGCTCGAGCTCGAGCCGGGCGGCGCGCTGATGGACCTCGGGTGCGGCTCGGGCGTGCTGGCCATCGCCGCCGCGAAGCTCGGCTGGGACCCGGCGATGGGCGTCGACCACGAGCGCGAGTCGGTCGCCGCGACCGCGGAGAACGCGCGTGAGAACGGCGTCACGGTCGACGTCCGCGCGTACGACCTCCTCCGCGACGGCCCGGCCCCCGCGGCGCCGACCGTGACGGCGAACCTGCTCGGCCCGCTCCTGCACCACCTCGCCGCCGAGGGCTTCGCGGACGGCGCGGCGCCGTCCGCGCTCATCGCCAGCGGGCTGCTGGTCGAGGAGGCCGACGGCATCGCCACCGCCTTCGCCCGCCGGGGCCTTCTGGAGCGCACCCGGCGGACGGACGGGGACTGGGCCGCGCTGCTGCTGACGAGCGCGGCCTGAGGGCGGGCTACAGGCGGTCGCGGTCGCCCGCGTCGCCCTCGGCCTCGATGCGCTCCTTGCGCACGTCCTCGCTGACGGTCTCCTCTGACGTGTGGACGTCCTTGTCGAGGCGGACGCGCTCCT
This sequence comes from Solirubrobacteraceae bacterium, assembly GCA_034664705.1. Lineage (GTDB taxonomy): Bacteria > Actinomycetota > Thermoleophilia > Solirubrobacterales > Solirubrobacteraceae > JAOPZW01. The sequence goes on along the minus strand of JAXDHC010000218.1, from coordinate 2,201 downwards.
TGGGGACCGTCCGCTTCTCGACCACGGGCTCCTCGGCGTGGAGCGTGACCTCGTGCTCCTCCTCGGAGATCTCCGGACCGTCGAGGGCGTCGCCAGCGTTGGCGTCGGTGATCGGCTCACGCTCGATGCGGACCTCCTCGCGCTGCACCGGCACGGTGGTCTCGACCTGCTCGGTCACGACGTGCTTGCGCAGGCGCGCCCGGCCGGTCTCACGGCGGTGCGTGCCGACCTCGACCTCCTCCTCGGAACGCGTCATCGCGTCGTCGGTCGTGGGGCCGGAGACGTCCCGGCCGACGGTGTCGCCGCCGCCGGGCCGCCCCTCGGTGCGGTCCTCCGAGGCGTCGTTCCACTGGTCGTAGTCCGTGCGCCCGTAGTGCTGGTAGAGGCGGCGCTCCTCCTCCGGCGACAGCTCGCCGTCGGCGTCGACGTTCGGAGCGTCCTTGACGAGGCTCTTCTCGTGCCCGATGCGCACGTCGTCCCCGCTGGACGACGCGTCGCCGATCGGGACGAAGCTGACCCGCGTCCCGAACATGCCGGTCTTCACGGCGATCCACTCCGGCTCTCCGCTGCTGCGGTCGAGATAGATCTCCTCGACCGTCCCGACCTTGTCGCCGTCGCGGTCGACGACGGTGCGTCCGCGCCAGGTCTCGACATCCTGCATGGTGGCCATCGGGGGCCTCCTTGTGTTGGGGATCGGCCGGGCGGTTCCCCGCGCATCGCCCGTCCATGAGCCGGTGTTCGATGGGTTGCCTTCAGTTGGCGCGGTGCCGCCCGAGGTCTACGCGAGGCCGGGGAACGGGTAGCGTCGCCGCCATGGCCTGGCACGTCGTCATCGCCGGAGGCGGGTTCGGCGGCTTCTACGCCGCCCACACGCTCGAGCGCGTGCTCCCGCCGCAGAGCACGCGCGTCACGCTCGTCAACGACGTCAACTTCATGCTCTACACCCCGCTGCTGCCGGGCGCGGCGGCGGGCACGCTGGAGCCGCGCCACGTGGTCGTCCCGCTGCGCGAGGCGCTGCACGGGACGGACCTGCGGATCGGGACGGTGCTCGGCGCCGAGCCCGACCGCCGCGTCCTGCGCGTGCAGTCGCTGGAGGGCCACGTCGAGGAGCTCGTCTACGACCAGCTGATCGTCGCGCTGGGGTCCGTGTCGCGCACGCTGCCGGTCCCCGGCCTCGCCGAGCACGGGATCGGCTTCAAGTCGCTGTCCGAGGCGATCGAGCTGCGCAACCGCGTGATCCGCACGCTCGAGGCGGCCGAGACGCTCGAGGAGCCCAAGACCCGCGAGCAGTGGCTGACCTACGTGTTCGTCGGCGCCGGCTACGCGGGCCTCGAGGGCCTCGCCGAGCTGCAGGACTTCGCGGCCGACGCGATCGAGCGCTACCCGCGCTGCCGCACGCAGGGGATGCGCTGGATCCTCGTGGAGGCGAGCGACCGGGTCATGCCCGAGATCCCGGCCGAGCTCGCCGACTTCGCGGTGCGCGAGCTGCGCAGCCGCGGCATCGAGATCCGCTGCGGCACGACGCTCGAGGAGCTCACGGCGACGACGGCGCGGCTCAGCGACGGCGAGGTCGTGCCCACCCGCACCTGCGTCTGGACGGCGGGCGTGCGCCCGCATCCCGTCGTCGAGCACCTCGGCCTGCCGCTCGAGCGCGGGCGCATCAAGGTCGACAGCTGCCTGCGCGTCGAGGGTCACCCGAACGTGTGGGCGATCGGCGACGCCGCCGCGGTCCCCGACCCGGCGAAGAAGGGCCAGTCCCCGACGCCGCCGACGGCGCAGCACGCGATCCGCCAGGGCCGCCGCGTCGCGCGCAACGTGGCCGCGACGCTGGGCACCGGGTCGGTGCGCAGGTTCACGTACAAGACCAAGGGCGTCTTCGTCGACATGGGCCAGCGCCAGGCGGTGGCGAGCACGCTGGGGATCAAGTGGCGCGGGACCCCGGCGTGGGTGCTCGCGCGCAGCTACCACCTCGCGATGATGCCCGGGCTCAAGCGCAAGACCCGTCTGCTCGTCGACTGGAACCTCGGGCTGCTCTTCGGGCGCGACATCTCCGAGCTGGGCCGTCTCGGCCACCCGCCGCCGCTCGCCGAGCCCACGGCGGGCGGGGTACCGGCCGACCGGGCCGGGACCGCCGTGGACGGGCTGGCGCCCCGCGCCGCCGACGAGCCGGCCACCGAGCGCCCGGCGCCGCCACCAGGCGG
>JAXDHC010000217.1:0-2554 GCA_034664705.1 Solirubrobacteraceae bacterium | reverse complement strand
GGACGACCGCGTGAGCGAGGCCGCGATGGAGGATCGCAAGGTTGCCGGCTACTTCTAACGGGCACGCCCCCGTGCCCGCCCCCGACTCGCGCAGCCGCGCGGACCTGCTGCGCCTGGCGACGGCCGGGTCCGTCGACGACGGCAAGTCGACGCTGATCGGGCGCCTGCTCCACGACGCCAAGGCCATCCTCGCCGACCAGCTCGACGACCTGCACGGCCGCGACGGCGCGCTGGACCTCTCGCGGCTGACCGACGGCCTGCGCGCCGAGCGCGAGCAGGGCATCACGATCGACGTCGCCTACCGCTACTTCGCCACGTCGCAGCGCACGTTCATCCTGGCCGACACGCCGGGCCACGTGCAGTACACGCGCAACATGGTCACCGGCGCGTCGACGGCCGACCTGGCGATCGTGCTCGTCGACGCCCGCACCGGCGTGGTCGAGCAGACCAAGCGCCACGCGTTCATCGCGTCGCTGCTCGGCATCCCCCACGTCGTCCTGGCCGTCAACAAGATGGACCTCGTCGACTACGACGAGGACGTCTTCGACGGCATCGTCACCGACTTCTGCGCGTTCGCTCGCGGCCTCGAGTTCTCCGACGTCGCCTACATCCCGATGAGCGCCCTGCACGGCGACAACGTCGTCGACCGCTCCGAGGCGATGCCGTGGTACGGCGGGCTGGCGCTGCTCGACCACCTCGAGACCGTCCAGGTCGCCGCCGACCGCAACCTCGACGAGCTGCGCTTCCCGGTCCAGTACGTCATCCGCGACCACGACAGCGACTACCGCGGGTACGCCGGCCAGCTCGCCGGCGGCACGGTGCGTCCCGGCGACGAGGTGCTCGTTCTGCCGTACGAGCGCACGACGACGGTGGAGGCCATCGACACGCTCGACGGCCCGCTCGACGAGGCCTTCGCGCCGATGAGCGTGACGCTGCGCCTCGCCGACGACCTCGACATCTCGCGCGGCGACCTCATCTGCCGTCCGGGCGACCGGCCGTCGCTCGAGCGCGAGCTCACCGCCGACGTCTGCTGGATGGCCGACGCGCCCCTGCGCCCGCGCGGCCGCTACCTCATCAAGCACGCCACCCACACGGTCGCGGCGATCGTCGACGAGCTCGTCGACCGCGTCGACATCCACACGCTCGACCGCGAGCCCGGCGCCGCCGAGCTCGCGCTGAACGACATCGGCCGCGTGCGGCTGCGCACGGCCAAGCCGGTCGCCTTCGACCCCTACCGGCGCAACCGCGCGACCGGTGCGTTCATCGTCATCGACGAGGCGACGAACGAGACGGTCGGCGCGGGCATGATCGTGCCCGCGCCGCAGGGCTGAGCGTTCGGTCGCGGCGCGGCTACGCCGCGCGCGTCGCGGCGGCGGCCTCGATCCCGGCGACGTCCGCGAGGATCTCGTAGGACCGCAGGCGGGCGGACTGGTCGTGGATGGCGGAGACGACCATCAGCTCGTCGACGCCGGTGGCGGTCACGAAGCGCTCCAGCCCCGCGCGGACGGTCTCGGGGTCGCCGACGATCGACTGGGCGAGCATGCGCGACGCGCCGGCCCGCTCGCCCGGCGTCCAGTGCGCGTCGATGTCGTCGACCGGCGCCGGGTAGGGACCGGGCATGCCGCGGTGCAGGTTGGCGAACGCCTGCTGGACCGTGGTGAAGAGGCGCCGCGCCTCCGCGTCGGTGTCGGCGGCGACGACGTTGACGCCGGCCATCGCGTATGGCGCGTCGAGCTGCGCCGACGGCCGGAACGTCCGGCGGTAGACCTCGAGGGCCACCATCAGGTCGTCGGGCGCGAAGTGCGAGGCGAACGCGTACGGCAGCCCGAGGTACGCCGCGAGCTGGGCGCCGAACGTGCTCGATCCGAGGATCCACAGCGGCACCTGCAGGCCGCCGCCGGGCACGGCCTGGATCGGCTGGCCGGGCTGCACCGGCGCGAGGAAGGCCTGGAGCTCCTGGACGTCCTGCGGAAACTCGTTCGCCGCCGCCGGGTCGCGGCGCAGCGCGCGGAGCGTGCGCTGGTCGGCCCCCGGCGCCCGGCCGAGGCCCAGGTCGATGCGGCCGGGGTAGAGCGACTCGAGCGTCCCGAACTGCTCGGCGATGATCATCGGCGCGTGGTTGGGCAGCATGATCCCGCCGGCCCCGACGCGGATGGTGGAGGTGCCGCCGGCCAGGTGGCCGATGACGACGGCCGTCGCGGCGCTCGCGATCCCCGTCATGTTGTGGTGCTCGGCCACCCAGAAGCGCCGGTAGCCGAGACGCTCGACGTGGCGCGCCAGCTCGAGGCTGTTGCGCAGCGCCGCGCGCGGCGTCGAGCCGGTCGTGATGGGGACGAGGTCGAGGACGGAGAGGGGGATCATGGTGCTCTTTCGGGACGGCGCGGGCGGCTCTGCGGGGCTCCCCTCCCACCACACGTTGTACAGCCTGCGCACCGGCGTCACGGCGAGACGGGCCGCGTGGTGGTCCGAACGCGCCCGCAGCCGCCGCGGCGGCCGTACGATCGCGGGCATGCCCGACCGCACCCGAGGACTGAGCGCCGCCGCCGCGCACGCG
>JAXDHC010000216.1:0-10985 GCA_034664705.1 Solirubrobacteraceae bacterium | reverse complement strand
TCGACGACCTGTCGTCGCCGCACGTCAAGATCGTCCTGGACGCCGCGAACCTCATCGAGCCCGGGGCGCTCGATCGCCAGGACCGGACGCTCCGCGAGGCGTTCCACCTCCTCGGCGACGACCTCGTCCTCGCGCACGCCAAGGACGTGACCGCGGACGGGCGCGTGGTCGCGGCCGGGCGCGGCGGCCTGGACTACCGCCTCTACGTCGACCTGCTCGACGAGGCGGGCTTCCGCGGCGCGCTGGTGCTCCACGGCCTCGCGGAGGACGAGGTGGCCGACAGCGTGGCGTTCGTCCGCGCCGTGCTGGATCGCGCGCCGACCGGCTGATGCCGGGCTTCCGCCACGCCGGCATCGACTTCTCCTTCCTCGACCGCGGCGACGGCGCGCCGTTCGTCTTCCAGCACGGGCTCGGCGGGGACCGGTCCCAGCCGGCCGGCCTCTACGGCTCCGCCGGCCGTCTCGTCTGCCTCGAGTGCCGCGGCCACGGGGACACGGCGCCGCTCGGGCCGGCGGCCGAGCTGGGCTTCCAGACGTTCGCCGACGACCTGCTGGCCCTCGTCGACCATCTCGGTCTCGCCTCGTTCGTCATCGGCGGCGTCTCCATGGGGGCGGGCGTGGCCCAGCGGTTCGCCGCCGGCCATCCCGAGCGCGTCCGGGGCCTCGTCCTCGTCCGGCCCGCGTGGCTCGACCGGCCCTCTCCGCCGAACCTCCGGCTCATGCCGCGCGTCGCCGACCTGCTGCGCGAGCAGGGGCCGGTCGCGGGCCGGGAGACGTTCCGCGCGAGCGAGGAGTACGCCGCGATGCTGCGGGAGTCCCCCGCCACCGCGGCGTCGCTGCTCGGGCAGTTCGACCGCCCGCACGCCCGCGACCACGCCGAGGTCCTGCTCCGGCTCCCGGCGGACTGCCCGCTCGGGAGCGCGCCGGACTGGGCGCGGCTCGACATGCCCGCGCTGGTCATCGGCACCGCGCACGATCCCGCGCATCCCCTGGCCTTCGCGACGGCGATCGCGGGCGCCCTGCCCCATGCGGAGCATCGCGAGGTCACCGCCAGGACGCTGGACGCGGACGCCCACCGGCGGGAGGTCGGCGCGTGCATCGACGCGTTCATGGCAGGCTTCGCGGAGGCGGCCCCCGCGCCGCAGCGGCCCTGACCGGAGCCCATGAGGAGCACTGAGTCCACAGCCGACATCGTCGAGCGCGCGCTCTCCGACGCGAACGGGATCCTGCGCCTGAAGCCGGCCTGGGTCGCCCGCGAGTGGCTGCCACCCGGCCGCCGGCTCGGCCTGCCGGAGGACGCCTACGACGTCGGCGAGCGCGGCTTCATCTGCGAGCGCTGGCTGGCGTCCACCACCCGCGCGCACAACCGGATCGGCCCGCCGGACGAAGGCCTCAGCCACCTGGCGCTGGACGGCGGCCCGGAGCTGACGCTCGACGCGGCGATCCGCGCCAACGGCGCCGCGATCATGGGCGCGGCGTACGCCGCGACGCACACGGGGCTCGGTCGCCTGGCGAAGATCTTCGACTTCGCCGCGCGCATCCCGTTCCACATCCATCCGCCGGCGGAGCAGGCCGCACGGGTGGGGCGCAACGCCAAGGAGGAGGCGTACTACTTCCCCGCGGGCGTGGACATGGGCCCCCACCCGGAGACGTTCTTCGGCCTGCACCGCTGGATCGCCGAGGACCGCCGCGGCGACGTGCTCCTGCCGTACCTCGAGCGGTGGGACAGCGACCTCATCCTGCAGCACGCGTTCGCGTATCGGCAGGTCGCCGAGGACGGGTTCCACCTGCCCTCCGGGATCCTGCACGCCCCCGGCACGGCGCTCACGATCGAGCTCCAGGAGGACTCCGACACCCTGGCGATGTTCCAGGCGCTGAACGCGGGGCGGATCATCTCCAAGGAGCTGCTGTTCCAGGACGTCAGCGGCGAGGACCGCGCGCGGCTCGGCGAGAAGGCGCTCCTCGAGTGGATCGACTGGGACCTCAACGGCGACCCGTGGTTCTACGAGCACCGCCACCTCGCGCCCCGGCCCGTCCCCGGGCCGGCGCAGCCCGGCGGCGAGGAGCACTGGATCTTCCACAACTCCGACCGGTTCAGCGGCAAGCGGCTGACGGTGAGGCCGGGCGGCCGCTTCACCTCGCAGGAGCGCGGCTGCTACTCGCTGCTGGTGTGGCGGGGCTCTGGCCGCTATGGCGGCGTGGACGTCGCCGCCGGCGACTTCGCGCGCGACGAGCTGCTCGTCGCCCACGCGCGGGCGCTGGCGCCGCTCGAGGTCGAGAACACCGGCGGCGAGGACCTCGTCGTCATCAAGTTCTTCGGTCCCGACATCAACCCGGACGTCCCGCGCAACCCGCGGCGCGACGGGCCGGCGGCCTGACCGAAGCCGCTCTCCGGCCCCCCGCCGCGGGGCCCGGCGCTCAGGCGCCCCAGTCGGCGGTCAGACGCCGCAGGAAGGCGAGGCCGTCCTGGGCGAGGGCGTCGGGGCTCTCGGCCTGCGGGCGCCCGATCGCGGCGGCCGTCGCGATCGTTTCGTTGTCCGGGGTGAAGGACTCGATGCCGAACGCGCCCGCGAACCCGATCTCCAGCAGGGCGGCGCGGATGCCGTCCCAGTCGATGTGGTCGCGGCCGGGCGCGCCGCGGTCGTTGCCGCACGTGTGCAGGTGGACCAGGCGGTCCCCGGCCGCGCGCAGCGCGTCGGGGATGCTCTTCTCCTCGATGTTCATGTGGAACGTGTCGAGGTTGAGGCCCACCGACTCGGGCGGCAGCCCGTCGATGAGCTCGAGCGCCTGGGCCGTCGTGTTCAGCACGCTCGTCTCGAAGCGGTTGAGCGGCTCGACCGCGAGCTTCACCCCGCGCTCGCCGGCGTAGTCGGCGGGCGCCCGAAGCGCCTCGCGGAGGTCGTCCATCATCGCCCGGCGCTCGTCCGGCGACGTCCGCCAGAGGCGGCCGACGGACGCGTAGATCGGGCCGATGACGCACGGGGCGCCGGCGGCGACGGCCACGTCGACGCAGTGGCGCACGTAGCCCTGGGTCCGCGCGACGACGTCCGCCGGAGCGGCGACCAGCTCACGGCCGGGCGGCCACACGGCCCCCACGATCGGCGTGAGGCCGACCTCGTCGAACACCTCTCGCGCCGCGACCGGGTCCCAGTCGCCCTCCTGCTCGAGCGGGATCTCGATGGCGTCGAAGCCCCAGCCGGCGATGCGCCGCGCGACGTCCGTCAGCTGGGCGGTGTCGATCGGGGAGTGCCACACGAACGTGTTGATCCCGATGAGCGGGCGCCGCGGGGCCGGCCGGCCCGCGGCGGCCCCGTCGTCGGGGGACTGCTGTGACGTCGTCACGGGTTCTCCTGGTTCGGAAGGACGGGAGCATCGAGCTCCCTCGGAAGGGACGGGGACGACGGCCTACTCGGGCGTGGAGAACGCGCTGAACCACGCCGCCGTCGGCGGATCGAAGCTCAGGCGCCGCAGGTACTGCGCCGCGTCGGCGGCGCCGAACTCGCGGTCCATGTTCGAGTCCTCCCACTCCACCGACAGCGGGCCGGCGTAGCCGATGTCGTTCAGCGTCCTGATGATCGGCTCGAACGGCACGTCGCCGTGGCCGACCGACACGAAGTCCCACCCGCGGTCGGGATGCCCCGACGCGAGGTGGCTCGCCAGGATGCTCGTCCGGCCGGTCAGGTTCCGCCGCGCGTCCTTGCAGTGGACGTTGAAGACCCTGTTGCCGAACTCGCGCAGGAAGGCGACCTCGTCGACCATCTGCCAGTGCAGGTGCGTCGGGTCGAAGTTGATGCCGAAGGACGGCCGGTGGCCGATCGCCTCCAGCGCGCGGTGGCACGTGTGGATGTCGTAGGCGATCTCCCCCGGCATGACCTCGAGCGCGAACCGCACGCCCTCCTCGTCGAAGACGTCGAGGATCCGCGACCACCGCTCGGCGAAGTCGTCGAAGCCCGCCTGGACCATCTCGGCGGTCGCCGGCGGCCAGCCGTTGAAGAAGTGGAAGATGCTCGATCCGGTGAAGCCGACGACCGTGTCGGCGCCGAACGCCGCGGCGGCGCGGGCGGTGTCCTTGATGCGCTCCTCGGCGCGGCGGCGGACGCCCTCCGGGTCGCCGTCGCCCCAGATCGACTCGGGCAGGAACGGCCGGTGGCGCTCGTCGACGAGGTCGCAGACCGCCTGCGACACGAGGTGCGTGCTCAGCACGGAGCACGAGAGGTCCCGGGTGTCGAGGATGCCGCGGACCTCGCGGGAGTACTCCCGCTCGCGCAGGGCGCGCGCGACGTTGAAGTGCTCGCCCCAGCACGCCAGCTCCACGCCGTCGTAGCCCCATCCCTTGGAGCGGTCCGCGAAGTCCTCGAGGCCGAGGTCGGCGAACTGCCCGCTGAACAGGACGATGTCTCGCTTCATTCCTTCACTCCGTTTCAGGTGGCCGTGCGCGGGCCGGTGGCGTTGCCGTAGTAGGCGTCCGGCCCGTGCTTGCGGCTGTAGTGGCGGGCGAGGATGTCCTCGGACGCCGGCGGCACCCCGGGCGCGAGGGCCAGCGTGTGGAGCGCCAGCTCCGCGACCGCCTCGAGGATGACCGCGTTCTGCACCGAGTCGGCCGCGTCCGAGCCCCAGGCGAACGGCCCGTGCTGGGCGACGAGGACCGCCGGCATGTCGCGCGGGTCCAGGGCGGCGAAGCGCTCGACGATGACGCGCCCGGTGTTGAGCTCGTAGTCCGTGGCGATCTCCTCGGGGCGCATCTCGCGCGTCACGGGCACGGGACCACGGAAGTGGTCGGCGTGCGTCGTGCCGAGGAACGGCAGCTCGCGCCGCGCCTGCGCGAACGCCGTCGCGTGGAAGCTGTGCGTGTGCGTGATGCCCCCGATCCCGGCGAAGGCGCGGTAGAGCTCGAGGTGCGTCGCCGTGTCCGTCGACGGGCGCATGTCGCCCTCGACGACGGTGCCCTCGAGGTCCACGACGGCGATCGTGTCGGCGTCGAGCTCGTCGTACGGCACGCCGCTCGGCTTGATCGCCACGAGGCCGCGGTCGCGGTCGATGCCGCTCGTGTTGCCCCAGGTGAGCTTGGCCAGCCCCGAGCGCGCGATGGCGAGGTTGGCCTCGAGCACCTGCTCGCGCAGGTCGCGCGTGCTCATGACGTCACCGCGGGAGCCGCCGCCGTCCGGAGCGCGAAGAGGTCGCGCATGACCGGGCCCACGCCGTCGTTCCGGCCCGGCAAGCCGAACGCGTCGTGCATCCGCCGGTAGATCCCGTAGAGCCGGTCGTACACCTCGACCGCCGCCTCCTCGGGGACGTACTCGTCCTCGCGGTAGCGGACGACGGCGTCCTGGGCCTCGGCGGGCGTGGCGAACCCGCCCTCCGCCGCGCCGGCCGCCAGCGCGCCCAGCGTCGCGGCGCCGAGCGCCGACGTCTGCTCGCTGGCCGAGACGCGGATGCGGCGCCCGAGCACGTTCGCGTACGTCTGCATCATGCCGGGGTTGCGGCCCGGCAGCCCGCCGCTGGCGACGAGCTCGCGGACGGGCACGCCGTGCTCCTCGTGGTGCTCGACGATCCGCCGGGCGCCGAACGCCGTGGACTCGATGAGGGCCTGGAAGACATGGTGGGGCTCGGTCTGCAGGTTGAGCCCGACGATGAGGCCCGAGAGCGTGTGGTCGACGAGGATCGTCCGGTTGCCGTTGACCCAGTCGAGGGCGACGAGCCCGTGCTCGCCCGGCGCGAGCGCGGCGGCCGCGCTCGACAGGGCGGCGTACCGCGCGTCCCTGGTCGCTCCGCTGGTCTCCGGGACGAACCCGTCGACGAACCAGCGGAACATGTCCCCGACGCCGCTCTGGCCGGACTCGATGCCGACGAACCCGGGGACCACCGAGCCGGGGACGACCCCGCAGACGCCGGGAAGGCTCGCCACCGCCCGCTCGACCGGCTGGATCGTCACGTCGCACGTGCTCGTGCCCATGACCGAGACGAACACGCCCTCCCGGACGCCCGCGCCGAGCGCGGCGGCGTGGGCGTCGAACGCGCCGATCGCGACCGGGGTCCCGGCCCGCAGGCCCGTTCGGGCCGCCCACGCGGCGTCGAGGCCCCCGGCGCGGGCGCCGGCCTCGAGCGCGGCGTCGAACAGCCGCGGGCGCAGCGCCGCCAGCGCGGGGTCGAGCTCGCCGAGGAAGTCGGCGTCGGGCAGGCCGCCCCAGCGCTGGTCGAACATCGCCTTGTGGCCGGCGGCGCAGACGCTGCGGGGCATCCGCCGCGGATCGGTGTCCCCGATGAGCGTGGCCGGCAGGAAGTCGCAGAGCTCGACCCAGCTGGCGGCGGCGTCGAAGACGCGCGGGGCCACGCGGGCGCAGTGCCAGGCCTTGGCCCAGAACCACTCCGAGGAGTAGGTGTCGCCGCAGCCCGCGACGTAGTCCGGGCGGGTCGCCCGGGCCGCGCGGGTGATGGCGTCGGCCTCCTCGTGGGCGGTGTGGTCCTTCCACAGCCACGCCATCGCGTCGAGGTCGTCGGCGAACTCGGGGTCGAGGGCGAGGGGCTGCCCGGCCGCGTCCACGGGCATCGGCGTGCTCCCGGTCGTCGCGACCCCGACGCCGACGACGGTGGCCGGATCGAAGCCCGGGTCGGCGTCGCGGGCGCCGGCGAGCGCCCCGCGCATGACCGACTCGAGCCCGAGGAGGTAGTCGCGCGGGTGCTGACGGGCCACGAGCGAGCTGTCCGGGGACGTCAGCACGCCGCCGTCGCCGCTCGGGTAGTCGTAGGTCGACTCGGCGATCTCGGCCCCGTCGTCGAGGCGGACGACGACCGCGCGGCACGAGGCCGAGCCGAAGTCCATCCCGAGCGCATGTCGCGCGCCGGTCATGCGCGGCGGCCGTTCGGGTCGAGCAGCGGGGCGAGGACCTCGCGGGCGTAGACGCCGTTGCGCCGCGCGCCGAGATCGGGGTCCTGCTCGACGCTCGGGGACTCGTCCTCGAACACGATCCAGCCGGAGTAGGCCGTGTCGCGCAGGTAGGAGACGATCGCCGGGAAGTCGATCTTGCCCTCGCCGGTCGGCGCCCACGTGCCGTCGGCGTCGATGTCCTTGAAGTGGACGTGGTCGACGCGGTCGCGGTAGCGGGTGATGACCTGCAGCGGGTCCATCCCCCCGGCCGCGAGATGCCCGACGTCGGGCGTGAAGCCGATGACCTCGGGGTCGAGGCCGTCGAGCAGCCGCTCGTAGTCCTCGGCGGTGCGGAACGCCGAGCCCGGCGGCGAGTTCGGATGGACGGTCGCGCGGACGCCCGCCGCGGCGGCCCGCCGGGCGACCGTGTCCATGCAGGCGATCGCGTTGTCCTGGCGCTCGCGCAGGTTCTCGCGGTCGGCGCCGGGGAGCTGGACGACGACCAGCGGCGTCGCCGGGAACCGCTCCAGGAACGCGATGAACCGGTCGGCCTCTTCGCGCTCCGCCGGCGTCTCCTGCGCGCCGCGCCAGTCGGCGGCGTAGGCGAGCGCCGTCAGCTCGAGGCCGGCCTCGTCCAGGGCCTCCGCGGCGCGGTCGGGGTCGGCGTAGCCGCCGAGCATGACGACCTCGGGCTCGATGCCGTGGAACCCGGCCTCCGCGGCGATCGTCGCCATGTGGTCCAGGCGGCCCTTGTAGGCGTCGCCGCGCATCTGCCAGCTGTACGTCTGGCAGCCGAAGCGGATCGCGGGTTCGGTCATCGCAGCCACTCCGTCGTGAACTCGTTGAACTCGTCGAGCACCTCCCAGTGATGGACGTGCCCCGTGCCGGGGAACACCTTGAGCGAGCTCCCGGGGATGTGCTCGTGCAGCTCCGCGGCGAGGGCCAGCGGCGTGAAGATGTCGCGGTCGCCCGCGGTGATCAGCGTGGGGACGCCGATGTCCGCCAGGCGCCCGACGGTGTCGTGGTCGATGCAGGCGGCGCACTGGGCGTCGAAGGCGTGCTGCGGCATGGTCGCCGGCTCGCGGCGGGCTTCCCGCAGCTCCTCCAGGTGCGCGTTGAGGTACGCGGGCGTCCAGATCCACAGCTGCAGGAGCCGCGCGAACTCGCCGGGCGACGCGGCGCCGCGCATCCGGCTGAAGTGGCGGAAGATCTCCTTCGTGTAGTCGTCGCAGCGCGCCCATGAGGAGACCAGGAGCAGACGCTCGACGAGCTCGGGATGACGAAGGGCCAGCTCCTGGGCGATCGCGCCGCCCATCGAGATCCCGGCCACGCGGACGGGCCCGGCGCCCAGCGACCGGATGAGCCCGGCGTAGTCGTCGGCCATCTCGGCCGTCGAGTAGGGGCCGCCGGGCTTGCTCGACGCCCCGGAGCCGCGGTTGTCGACGGCGAAGCAGCGGAAGCGCTTCTCGTAGGCCGCGACGTGCGCGTCCCACGCCGAGCGGTCGGCGCCGAGCCCCATGATGAGCACGAGCGGCTCGCCGCTCCCGCGCTCGGTGTAGGCCAGGTCGATGCCGTTCGTCGCGACGGTGGCGCCGCCCGCGGCGCCCGTCGCGGCGCTCGTGTCGTCGATCGCGCTCATCGGGGCGCCTCCAGCGATTCCGCGGCGAGGTTGCGCACGAAGGGGACCGCCGTGCGAGCGTCGGCCTCGGTGGTCGGGCAGAAGCAGAAGTCGATCCCCCACCACTCGAGCCCGTCCAGCGCCGGCCGCAGGGCCCGCAGCGCCGCCGGGAAGTCGACGTCGCCCTGGCCGAAGGGGATGTGCGCGCTCGTCTCGTCGTCGTGCAGCGAGCCGTCGGAGTCGATGAGGTGGACGTGCCCGATGTGCGGGTTCAGCAGGTGCGCGTACGCGGCGACCCCGCCCTCGAGCGTCTCCGGGTCCGGCCCCTGCCGCGAGCCGGCGACCGCGCCCATGTAGGCGTGGCTCGTGTCGAACAGGAGCTTGAACCCCGGATCGGCGACCTCCTCGGCGACGCGGAGAACCTCGCTGGGCCGGTTCAGCCAGAAGCCGGGCTCGAACTCCCACACCAGCGTGATCCCCGACTGGCGGCAGCGCTGGGCCGCGGCGCCCCAGGTCTGCACGAGCCGCGCGAACCGCCGCGCGTACTCGTCGTCGGCGAGCCCGTCGGGCGGGCTGACGGTGTCGACGCGGAGGATCCCGATCTCCATCCGCTCGCAGAACCGCCGGGCGGCGTCGATCTCGGCGAGGTAGCTCTCCGCGGGGACCTCGCTCGGCGGCACCGTCGTGAGGTCGGGCGCGTACCCGGCCGCCTCCAGGCCCACGTCCGCGAGGAGCGCGCGCAGCTCGGCGCACTTCGCGTCGCTGTCGAAGTCGGCGTGATGCGGGTGCGGACGGAAGCCGTTGATCTCCACGCCGTCGTAGCCGGCGTCGGCGGCGTAGCGGCAGAGCCGGTCGAACGACCACGGCGCATCCGCGAAGGGCCCGAACGAGAACGCCCAGCTGCCGAACGCGAGCTTCGGCGCCGGACGGCCGCTCCGCACCGGGGCGCTCATGCCCCACCCCGCCGTCGCCGCACGTCCCGGTTCTCGTTGCCGCCCATCCGCATCACACTCCTCGTCCGTTCCTGATCGGAGGAGACATCTCGGCGACGCGCTGCGGGCGCGCGGCCCCCTCCGGCACCGCCGACCCGCCCTCCTCGATCTTCCTCCGCTGCACGAAAGGCCTTGAAACCTTTCATTGAAACCTTTCACGGCAACTTATCCCACGCCGGGGAAACTTGTCAACCGGCGACAACGATCCCGGGCGGCCGTCCCGGCACGGCGGTGCGCCGGGGCGCCCGCGGCCCCGCGACGGCCGGGCGCACACGCGCATCTTGCGCCGCTGGCATAGTTCCGCCATGCCGCCCGCCCGCCCACCACGGACCCCACGGGCGGACACCCCCCAGCGCGCGGCGCGCGCGAACCTCCCGATGGTGGCGCAGCGCGCCGGCGTGTCGCTGGGCACGGCGTCGAACGTCCTCAACCGCCCCCACCTCGTCTCGGACCCGACACGCGCGCGCGTGCTCCGCGCGATGGAGGAGCTGGACTACGTCCCCAACGTCGGCGCCCGCCAGCTGCGCCAGGGGCGAAGTCACCTCATCGGCGTGCTCGTCCTCGACATCGCCAACCCGTTCTGGGGGGAGCTGGTGGGGGGCGCCGAGTCGGTCGCCTTCGACGCCGGCCACGTCATGATCGTCTGCAACGCCGGCGAGTCGACCGTCAAGGAGGACTTCGCGCTGCGGGCGCTCGCCGAGCACCGCGTCGACGGCCTGCTCATCGCGCCCGTGGCGGAGGACGAGGACCGGCTCGAGCGCCTGCAGCGCGCGGGCATGCAGGTCGTCCTGCTCGACTACCCCAGCAGCCGCCCGACGCTGCGCTCGGTCGCGGTCGACGACGTCCGCGGCGGCCAGCTCGCCGCGGCCCATCTGCTCGCGCTCGGTCACACCCGGGTCGCGTTCGTCGGCAGCACGACGATCCACTGGGGCGCCGACCGGCGCCGGGGCGTGGGCCGGGCGTTCGAGGAGGCGGGGCTCGACCCGGCCGCGCACGTCCTCGAGGTGCCGACGTCAGCCCTCACGACCGCCGAGGGCGAGCGGGCCGCCGAGGTCATCGTCGCGGCCGACCCGCGGCCCACGGGGGTCATCTGCGTCAACGACGTCCTGGCGCTCGGCGTGCTCCGCGGCCTGCACCGCAGCCAGCTGCGGGTCCCGCAGGACATCTCGCTGCTGGGCTACGACGACGTGCCCTTCGCCGGCGCCCTGTCGCCCCCGCTGTCGACGGTCCAGCAGCTGCCGTTCCGCCTCGGCGAGACGGCCGCGCGGCTCATGCTCGATGCGATCGGCGACGGCTCGGAGCCGGCCGACCGCCACATCAGGTTCGAGCCGGAGCTGATCGTGCGCGACTCGACCGCCCCGCCGCCGGTCGCCGGCCTGCGGTGAGCGCTGCGCGCCGCCGCGGCGGCGTGCGGGCCGGACCCGTGCCGCGCCCGGGCGTGGCCGCGGTCCGGTGCGGGCCGCGGCCATCTGACGGGTCAGTCCGCGCTGTCCCAGGCCTGGACCCCGACC
>JAXDHC010000215.1:0-10697 GCA_034664705.1 Solirubrobacteraceae bacterium | reverse complement strand
GCCTCGTGATGGAGGAGATCCAGGCGGGCGACCACTGGATCTTCATCGGGTCCGTCGAGGACGGCTTCGTCCGCGACGACGCACCGCTTGTGTACTGCCGGCGCACCTTCGCCGCGTGGCCGCTGACTCCCGCCGCCGCGGGCACGGAACCCTAGAGAGGATCGCGATGTTCCCGACAGCCGACGACAACCCGGCCCCCGAGCAGAGCCCCATGTGGCGCACCACCGACGAGCGGACCTTCCAGCCGACATGGCCCGGCGGCGCGCGCTGCGCGGCGAGCCTGACCGTGCACGTCGACGCGCAGACCGTCTGGCCGGCGCTCGGCCACCCGACGCTCCACAACCTGACCCTCGGGGAGTTCGGCGCGCGCGTCGGGGTGTGGCGCGTCCTCGACCTCCTGAAGCGGCGCGACCTGCGCGCGTCCTTCTACATCCCGGGGCAGACCGTCGAGACCTACCCCGGCATCGCCCGGGCGTGCGCCGAGGCGGGCCACGAGCTCGGCTACCACGGCTTCACCCACCTGCGCTCGGATGCGGGCTGGACCGGGAGCGGGTGGGACCGGGACCTCGAGGAGCAGACGCTGGACCGGACGCTCGACCTCATCGAGGAGGTCAGCGGCCGGCGGCCGCGGGGTCACTGCTTCGAGCACAGCCCGCACACGCTGGACCTGCTCCTCGAGCGCGACTTCCTCTACAGCAACAACCACCAGGCAGACGACATCCCGTACTGGTGGCACAAGGACGGACAGGCCACGAGGCTGCTCGAGCTGCCGTTCGACTGGATCATGTCGGACTCAACGGCGTATCTGCACCTGCTCGCCCCCTGGATCGGCCAGCCGCGCTCGCCCGACGAGGCGTTCGAGATCTGGAAGGCGGAGTTCGACGGCGCGTACGCCGAGGGCCGCTACTTCCTCCTGACCATTCACCCGCAGTGGAGCGGGCGGTCGAGCCGCATGCGCGCGCTGGGGCGGCTGCTGGAGTACATCGGCTCGCACCGCGACGTCTGGTGGACGACGATGGACGACGTCGCGACCTACTGGCACGAGGCGTACCCTCCGGCCGCGCCGGAGGCCGGGAGTGGCGCGCGGACTGCGTGATAGCCTCGCATCGGTGTCTCGCCGCGCGTCGACAACCCCCGACGGGACGCGCGCCGAACCCCGCGCCGACACCGCTGCGGCGCCGGCCCTCGATGTCGGAGGGCTCCAGAGGGCGCGGCGGCGGTCGCTGCCCCAGGAGATCACCGACCAGCTGCTGAGGCTGATCGCGGACGGGCCGGCTCCGGAGCATCGCCTGCCCGCGGAGCGCGTCCTCGCGGAGCGATTCGGCGTGAGCCGCACGTCGCTGCGCGAGGCGCTGTCGGTCCTCAGCGAGTGGCGGGTGATCGTCACCCGCGGCAAGACGAAGTACGGCGTCGTGGCGCGCGCCCATGCGCAGCTCGCGACGCGGTTCACCGACACCGAGACGGAGCGCACGCTCCTCACCGACCCGCTCGAGGCGAGGTTCATGGTCGAGCCGGCGATCGCGGCGCGGGCGGCCGGGCGCGCGACGTCCGAGGACCTCGACGAGGTCGAGCGCTGGCTCACCCTGATGGAGGAGGCCGCGGCGAGGGGGGAGTCGGCGATCGCCTACGACTCCGCGTTCCATGTCGCGATCGCCCGTGCCACCGGCAACAGCACGCTCGTGCAGGTGGTGCGCGCGCTCACCGAGGCGCTGCAGGACAGCCGTCTCCGCGCCTACGACCCCAGCGACGCGGCCCAGGTCGGCATCACGGACCATCGCGAGATCCTCGATGCCATGCGCGCGCACGACGCGCCGCGCGCGCGGCGGACGATGCGCAAGCACCTGACGCACGTCGAGGGCCTGCTGCGCGCCTCGCTGGCCAGCGGCGCCGGCGAGCCGTAGCGCCGGGCGGCGACCGCGCGGCGACGATCGCGCGCCTGTCGGTGCGGGGAGAGACCGTCCTGAGCCGCCGCGGACCCAGGCGACGTTCCTTCGCTGCGGTCGGATGATCCGACCAACGGAGGATAGGATCAAACGATGGCCTCTCTGCCCGCCTCGCCCGTCGAGCCGCTGGCTCTCGCGCAGGCGCTCATCCGCTTCGACACGACGAATCCTCCCGGGCGCGAGCGCGCCGCGATCGAGCACCTCGCGGGAGTCCTGCGCGACGCCGGCGTCGAATCCACGCTGCTGGCCGCCGACCCGGAGCGCCCGAACCTCGTCGCCCGCATCCCCGGCGAGGGCGCGGCGCCGCCGCTGCTCGTCCACGGGCACCTCGACGTGGTGCCGGCGGACGCGGCACGGTGGGCGCGGGACCCGTTCGGCGGAGAGGTCGTGGCGGGGGAGCTCTGGGGGCGGGGGGCGCTGGACATGAAGGGCGGCGTCGCCATGCTCGTGGCCGCCTTGACGCGCCTGGTCGCAGCCGGCGAGCGTCCCGCCGGCGACGTGATCCTCCTCGCGATGAGCGACGAGGAGGCGGGCAGCTCTGTGGGAGCGCGCTTCATCGTCGACGAGCACGCCGGCATCCTCGACGGCGTCCGGCACGCGATCGGCGAAGGCGGCGGGTTCACCTCCTGGCTGGGCGGGCAGAGCTTCCACCCGATCGCGGTGAGCGAGAAGAAGCGCTGCCTCGTCCGCGCGGTCTGCCGGGGAGCCGCGGGGCATGCGTCGTTCATCGCCCGCGACCCCGCGATGGGTCGCCTCGGGACGCTCCTCAGCCGCCTCACCGCCGAGCGCCTGCCGGCGCGCGTGACGCCGCCCGCGGAGGCGATGATCCGCGCGCTCGCCGACGGCCTCCAGCGCAGCGACGTGCTCGGCCTGCTCGACGCGGAGGCCGTCGACCGCGTCCTGCACGAGGCCGCTGGCGAGCTCGATGCCCTCGAGCCGCTCCTGCGCGACACGGTCGCGCCGACCATCGTCCACGGAGGGGCGGTCGCGAACGTCCATCCCACGGAGATCACCGTCATGCTGGACGGGCGGCTCGTGCCGGGACAGACCGTCGAGGACCTGCTCGCCGAGCTCGAGACGGTCGCCGGGGGCGTGGCGGAGTACGAGGTCGTGCAGGAGGAGCCCGCGACGCTCGACGGCTCGCAGCTCGACCTCCTGCCGCTCATCGAGGACGTGCTCCGGGATTCGGATCCCGGCGCCGTGGCCGTCCCCGCGCTCATCAGCGGCTTCACGGACGCACGGCACTTCGCGCGGCTCGGGATCCAGAACTACGGCTTCCTCCCGATGCGCCTGCCGGCGGATCGCGGCATGCAGCTCATGCACGCGCCCGACGAGCGCATCCCGGTCTCCGAGCTCGAGTTCGGGGCCGGGTGCCTGCACGAGCTGCTCCGGCGGTACGGGCGCCGCCAGCGGGTGCGCTGACCGATCGCCCGACGGCCGCCGCCCGGCCGCGGCGCTCCGCCGTCGGCGGCGCCTTGACACGGGCAAACGGCCGAGGGTATGGTCCGACAATAGGACGAACGGTCTATCGGGTTATACGTGTCGCCCGGGACCACCAGCCTCACGGGAGCCTCCGCCGGCGTGCGGACGCTCGACCGTTCGCCCGGGGGAACCGGAACGACTGCTTGCGGATCTGAGGAGAGATGGGAGAAGCCCTGCTGGCCGTGACCGGGATCGGCAAGTCCTATCCCGGGGTGCACGCGCTCGATGACGTGTCGTTGGAGCTCCGGGCCGGCGAGGTCCACGCGCTCGTGGGCGAGAACGGCGCCGGCAAGTCGACGCTGATCAAGATCCTCTGCGGCGCAGAGCAGCCCAACAGCGGCCGGCTCCTCGTCCGCGGCGAGCCGGCACGGTTCTCCGGGCCGGGGGACGCACGGCGCGCGGGCGTGGTCACGATCTTCCAGGAGCTGTCGACGCAGCCCTACCTGAGCGTCGCCGACAACGTGGTGCTCGGCGCGGAGCCGACCCGGCCGGGCAACGTGCTCAACCGCCAGAAGGCCGACGACATCGCCCGCAAGGCGCTGGAGCGCGTCGGCGGCGGCAGCCTGCCGCTGCGCCGCAAGGCGGGGCGGCTGACGACCGGCCAGCGCCAGATCCTCGAGATCGCCCGCGCGATCGCGCTCGACGCCCGGGTCGTCATCATGGACGAGCCGACGGCATCGCTGCCCGCCTCGGACGCCGAGCGGCTGCTGCAGACCATCGACGAGCTCCGCCGGTCCGGCTGCGCGATCCTGTTCGTCTCGCACCGCCTCGAGGAGGTCCGCGCGATCGCGGACCGCATCACGGTGCTGCGCAACGGGCGGCGCGTCGGCACGGGGACGCCGGCGGAGATGTCCGTCGACCGCATGCTCGAGCTGATGGTCGGGCGCTCGATGGACGACTTCTTCCCGTGGGAGGCGCGCGACCTCGGGGACGTCGTCCTGGACGTCGAGGGGCTGACGCGCCCGCCCGCGTTCTCCGACGTGAGCTTCCAGGTCCGTGCCGGCGAGATCCTCGGCGTGTACGGCCTCGTGGGCGCCGGCCGCTCGGAGGTCATGCGGGCCATCGTCGGGGCCGACCGCCTGACCGCGGGCACCATCTCGCTCAACGGCCGGGTGCGTGACCTGCGGACGCCACGCCACGCCGTCAACGCGGGCGTGTGCTACCTCCCCGAGGAGCGCAAGGCGGACGGGCTCGTCCTCTCGGCCTCCGGTCGCGAGAACATGGCGATGGCGACCTGGAGCGCGGTGAGCCGCCTCGGCTTCATCCGCAGGAACGCCTTCAAGGCCCGGACGGACAAGCTCGCCGACGAGCTGGAGATCCGCGGCAACATCAACGCTCCGGTCGCGACCCTCTCGGGCGGAAACCAGCAGAAGGTCGTGATCGGGCGCTGGCTCGCACGACGACCGAGCGTGATGATCCTCGACGAGCCCACGCGAGGGATCGACGTCGGCGCCAAGGTCCAGGTGTACCGCCACGTCCAGCGGCTGGCGGCCGCCGGCACGGCCGTGATCTTCGTCACCTCCGAGCTGCCCGAGGTGATGCACCTGTCCGACCGTGCGCTCGTCATGGCCGCGGGCCGCGTCATCACCGAGCTGGACCGCGACGAGCTGGACGAGCAGCGCATCCTCGCCGCCGCCTTCGCGGGCGGGAGCGCGAGCGACCCCGGCGCCGTCAACCCCCGTTGAGTCCCATCCCCTCGGAGACCCCTGAGATGCAGACCGAGACCCCCCGCCCCGAATCCAGCGACACCGGCTCCGCCTCCGCCGCCGTCGGCGGCTCAGGCAGCGGCTTCGCCCGCTCGTCGATGCACCTGGGCCTGCGCACGATCGGCCTGCCGGCCGGCGTCCTGGCGCTGATCGTCATCTTCGCCATGCAGTCGAGCGTGTTCCTGACCGTCGCGAACTTCCAGAACGTCGGCCTGCAGGCGGCGGCCCTGGCGATGATCGCCTTCGGCCAGTGCTTCGTCGTGCTGACCGCGGGCTTCGACCTCTCCGTGGGGGCCACGGCGTCCCTCGTCAGCGTCGTCGCGGCGATGGCGATGCAGGACTTCGGCATCGTCCCCGGCGTGCTGGTCGGCGTCGCCGCCGGCGCGTGCGTCGGTCTCGTCAACGGGCTCGTCGTGGCGCGGATGGACGTCGCCCCGTTCGTGGCGACGCTCGCGATGCTGTCGGTCGCCACCGGCCTCGGCCTGATGCTGAGCGACGGCACGCCGGTCGGCGGGCTGCCGAGCGACTTCACCGCCCTGGCGACGCAGCAGGTCGTGGGCATCCCGGTCCCCGTCGTCGGCGCGGTCGTCGTCTTCCTCGCGGGTCTCGTGACGCTCCACGGCACCAGGGTCGGCCGCCACATCTACGCGATCGGCGGCAACCCCGACGCCGCGCGGCTGTCCGGGATCCGGGTCGCGGCGATCACCACGCTGACCTACGTCGTCTGCTCGGCGTTCTCGGCGCTCGGAGGGCTCGTGCTGACCGCGCGCGTCGGCTCCGGGCAGCCGACCTTCGCGGGGGACCTGGCGCTCCAGTCGATCACGGCCGTCGTCATCGGCGGCGTGTCGCTCGCCGGAGGCCAGGGGTCCATCGTCGGTGTCGCCTTCGGCGTGCTCTTCGTGAGCATCCTGGCGAACGGACTGAACCTGCTCGGCGTGAGCTCGTACACCCAGATGCTGGTCCTGGGCGTCGCGCTCGTGGTCGTGGTCGTGGCGGACAGGCGCGCGCGGGCTCGCCGCTCCGGCCGCTGACGCAGGGCCGCCGGGTGAGGGCCCGGCGGTGCCGGACGGTGGGACGGGACGGCCGCTGTCACACGTCGTCGCGCCACCGGTGACGCGGGGTCGCCCCCGTGAGACGGAACAAACGTAGTGTCCAGACGAGGAGAACTCATGCATTTGCGCAACGGAAGGGCGGTTGCTGCCGCGGTGGCCTTGATCGGCATCGCGGGAGTCGCCGGATGTGGTGGTTCCTCATCGGACGCCGGCTCGGAGAGCGGCGCAGATGGCGGCGAGAGCGCCAAGAAGGTCCTCGGCGTCGCCATCCCGTACACCCAGGGGTCGTTCTACACCGGCATGGTGCACGGCATCAACGAAGAGGCCAAGAAGCTCGGCTACGAGGTCATCATCCAGGACGCCGGCGGGTTCACGAACATCGCCCTTCAGCAGTCGCAGTTCCAGAACCTCATCACCAAGAAGGTGACCGCGATCCTCGTGGGCCCGATCGATCCCACGTCGCTCGAGGCCTCGATCCAGCAGGCCAAGGCGGCGAAGATCCCCGTCGTCGGGGCCGGGGAGCCCGCGCCGGGCAACGACACCTCAGCGGCCTCCAGCCACTGCCAGATCGGACAGGCGATGGCCGACGGCCTGAAGGAGATGCTGCCGAACGGCGGGACGCTCGGGGCGCTGACCGGCCCTCCCGGCGCGAACTGGTCGACGGTCCGCTGGAAGTGCTTCAAGGAGCGCGCCACGCAGATGAAGGTCGTGGCTGAGAAGACGAGCGACGACACCGCGGACCTCGGCGTCTCCATCGGGACCGACTTCCTCGCGAAGAACCCTGACCTGAACGCGATGTACACCGCCGACGACGTGCTCGGCCAGGGCGCCGCGAAGGCCGTGGAGCAGGCCCGGAAGTGCGACTCGACGAAGGTGATCACCGCGGTCCTCGGCGAGGAGGACAAGGAGCTCCTGCGCAAGGGGTGCCTCAGCCTCGTCGTGGCGCAGCAGACCGTCGAGATCGGCCGCAAGGCCGTCCAGAGCGCGGACCAGCTCGTCCGCGGCGAGAAGGTCCCGCCGAAGATCGAGGTGCCGACGATCAACGTGACCGGCGAGAACCTCGACGACGTCGACCTCAGCACGATCGAGCCGCCGACCGGCGCGTAGAGGGCGAGGCGTGCGGCACCGCACCGCGGTGTCGCGCGTCCTGCGGCCGGGCGTGCCCTCCCCGAGGCGCGCGCCCGGCCGGCCGCGGCCGGCGTGACGCCGCGCGCGGCGCCGTCGAAGCCCTCGTGTCCCGACCCGGAGCAGCTCGTCGTGGATGACACCCAGCGCGCCCCCAAGGCGCTGCGCCACATGCGCCCCGCGCGGCGGCGGAGCCTCCCGCAGGAGGTCGGCGACCAGCTGCTCGACCTCGTGGCGTCCGCCGGCGTGTCGCAGGTGACGCTGCCGTCCGAGCGTGAGCTCGGCCGGCAGTTCGGCGTCAGCCGCAACGTCATCCGCGAGGCGCTGTCGGCGCTGGACGAGGTCGGGGTGGTCAGCACGCACGGCAAGCGGCGCGTGGCCGATCGCGCCCGCGCCTCCGCGCAGCTCGTGGCGCGGACCGTGGAGGGCACTTCGCAGCGCCGTCTCCTGCTCGATCCCCTCGAGGTGCGCCGCATGCTCGAGGTCGAGGCGGCAGGGGTCGCGGCCGAGCGCATCGACGCGGCCGGGCTGGAGGAGCTCGAGCGCTGGTTCGGCCTCATGCGCGACGCGGCCGGTCGCGGCGACCCCGGCGTCGACCACGACTCGGCGTTCCATCTGTCGATCGCGCGCGCGACCGGCAACCACACGCTGGTGCAGATCCTCAGCGCGCTCACGGACACGCTGCGGACGAGCCGCGAGCGATCGTTCGAGCCGAGCGCGGCGGCGTCCACCGCCATCGCGGACCACGAGGCGATCCTCGAGGCGCTGCGCGACCGCGACCCCACCGCGGCCCGGGCGGCGATGCGGAGCCATCTCGACCGCGTCGAGGGCCTCATCAGGTCGACGTTCCCGCCCGGTGACGACGGGCCGCCCGGCGCCTGAACGGCCGGCCGGAGATCCCGCCAGGCCGCGTCGCCGCAGGCCTTCGCCCAGGCCGAGGGGCGTGCGCCTCGCGCGCGGCTGCCCGCGTGGGCATTCCGCGATCCCCCTGGCGGTCTGGGGCCTGGCGGCGGTCCCGGTCTACGCCAGACCCGGCTCGTAGCCGGCCGGGCGCAGCGCGAAGGAGAGAATGCGCCCGCCGCGGACCACGAAGTCGGCGATGCGGGGCACGTCCGCGTCCTCGACGAGCTCGCGCACGCGGAGCTCGACCCAGACGTCGCCGTCGCGGTGCTCGCTGTGCTCGCCGCGGTGCAGCGGGATCAGCCGCAGCCCCATCGTGCCGGCCTCGTCGAGCAGCTCCCGTGCGCCGGCGGGGCCGCGCCACACCCGCTCGTCGGAGGTGCGCAGCTCGGCGTCGTCGATCACGAGCGTGGCGAGCGCGTCGGCCTCTCGCTCGTTGAAGGCGTCGAGGAACTGGTACGCCGTCAGGACGGCGGCCTGCTGCTTGGCGGTGCCGCCGACGGCCATGCGAAGAGGGGTAGGCCACGCGCTCGCGGGTCCAACCGCCAGGGCGATCGCAGCGCCGCCGTCGCCTGCTCTCACCTCCATGGCAGGGTCACCGTCCGGGCGGCGTTCTCACCTCCGTCTCAGAGTCGGCCGTCAGCATCGGCCAAGGACACCGAGGAGGCAGGCATGCAGGTCAGACGCAGATCAGCGATCGCTGTCGGCGGAGCGGCGCTGGCGCTCGTGGCCGCGGGCGCCGTGGGCGCCGCCGTGGCGGGTGGCGCCGGCGACCGGCGCGCGCAGGGGTCGGCGGCCGAGCAGGCCGAGGCGGCGGCGCTCGCGCACACCGGCGGAGGGCGCGTGGTGGGGGTCGAGCAGGAGGACGAGGGCGCAGCGGCCTTCGAGGTGGAGGTCGTGACGCGCGCCGGCCACACCGTCGAGGTCTCGCTGAGCACAGACAACAGCGTGCTCTCCAGCGAGCGTGACGACGAGGACGGCGACCGTGAGGGCCCGGACGACGACTAGTTCGGGGGCTCAGGCGGGCTGCAACGCCCCGAGGCGGCCACGGCGGAGCAGCCACTTCGCCGTCTCCAGCACCGGGACGATCAGCAACGCGAGACCGGCGACGCGCAGCCACTCCTCCGGGGAGAGGCTCGTGGTGCCGAAGGCGTCCTGCAGGAACGGGACGTTCGTCACCAGCGCCAACATGATGAGCTCCCAGAGGATCGCCAGGTTCAGCCACTTGTTGGCGAAGGGCCGAACCAGGATCGAGTGCCGGTCGGAGCGGTAGCTGTACGCCTTGAAGAACTCGATCAGCACGAGCGTGGCGAACGTCATCGTCATCGCCTCGGCCAGCGCCCGGCCGGAGGACAGCGCCCAGGTGAACAGGCCCAGGGTGATGAGCGTGGAGGCGATTCCGCCGATCACGATCAGCGTCACGACGGGCCTGGTGAAGATGCCCCGCTCGCGGCTGCGCGGCGGCCGGCGCATGAGGTCGCGTTCGGGCGGGTCCACGGACAGCGCGATCGCCGGCAGGCCGTCGGTGGCGAGGTTCACGTAGAGGATCTGGACGGGACTCAGCGGGAGCGGCTTGCCGAGGAGCGACGCGCCGACGAGCAGGCCGATCTCGCCGAGGTTCGCCGCGAGCAGGTACATCAGGTACTTCCTGATGTTCCCGAAGACGCCGCGACCCTCCTCGACGGCCGAGACGATCGAGGCGAAGTTGTCGTCGGTCAGGGTCATCGCCGCCGCCTCCTTGGTGACGTCGGTGCCCGTGATGCCCATCGCGATCCCGATGTCGGCCTTCTTCAGCGCGGGGGCGTCGTTGACCCCGTCACCGGTCATCGCGACCGAGTGGCCCCTGCTCTGGAATGCCGTCACGACGCGCAGCTTGTGCGCCGGCGACACCCGGGCGTAGACCTGGATGTCCTCGACCTCGCGATCGAGCTCTGCGTCGTCCATCGCGTCGAGCTCGGCGCCGGTGACGGCGCGGCCGGTCGTGAGCACGCCGACCTCGCGCGCGATGGCCTGCGCGGTCAGCGGATGATCGCCGGTGATCATCACCGGCTTGATGCCGGCCTCCACGCAGGTCCGGACGGCCGCCTTCGCCTCGGGCCGCGGCGGATCGATCATGCCGACGAGGCCGAGGAAGGTCATCTCGCGCTCGGCGGTCTCGAGCGTGGCGTCGGAACGCCGCGCGACCGCGAGGACCCGCAGCGCCTCGCCCGCCATCTGCTGGGCCGTCGCCAGGAGCGCTTCCCGCGCGTCGGCGTCGAGCGCCGTCTCGCCGGTGGCCGACAGCTGCCGCGTGCACGATTCAAGGATCACCTCGGGCGCGCCCTTCGCATACGCCACCACCCCCTGCGGCGTGGCGTGCAGCGTCGTCAAGCGCTTGGTCTCCGAGGAGAACGGGATCTCGTCCGTGCGTGGGAAGCCGGCGTCGAGCTCGCGCTTGTGCAGCCCGGCCTTCGCGGCGGCCACGATGAGCGCGCCCTCGGTCGGGTCTC
>JAXDHC010000214.1:0-5975 GCA_034664705.1 Solirubrobacteraceae bacterium | reverse complement strand
GAGGCCGAGCGCGCGCGCCGCTCCGAGGAGCTGACGATCGCGGTCGCGGCCGACATGGAGTTCCACCGGGAGCTGTGCCGCCTGTCGACGAACGGGCGGCTGGTCGAGGTCTGGGAGACCCAGGCCGCGCAGGTCCGGGTCGTCGTCTCCTCCGCCCACACGCGGCCGGGCAGCCGCGTGCTGCCCGTGCTCGCCGAGCACGACCTGATCTTCGAGGGGCTCGTGGCCGGCGACCTCGAAGCGGCACAGGAGGCGCTGGCGCACCACCTCCGCAGCGCCCGCGACCTGCTCATCCCGGTGCCGGCCGCGTCCAACGGCGCGGCCGCCGCCGACGCCGGCTGACGCCCCGGCGGACCGGCCGCGCGCCGCGCGCCGGCGCGCGTCCGGATAATGGCCGGATGCTCGGTCCGGCACGGTCAGACGCACCGGACGCCGCCGGCCTGCCCCTCGCGGGCCTGCGCGTGCTCGACCTCACCCAGGTCATGGCGGGCCCGTTCTGCTGCCAGATGCTCGGCGACATGGGCGCCGACGTCATCAAGGTCGAGCCGCCCGGCACGGGCGACCAGGCCCGCCGCGGCCTCGGCCTCGCGATGAAGGGCGAGGACACCGCCGCGTTCCTCGCGGTCAACCGCAACAAGCGAAGCGTCGTGCTCGACCTCAAGGACGACGCGCAGCGCGCGCTCTTCGGCCGGCTCGCCGCGACCGCGGACGTGCTCGTCGAGAGCTTCCGTCCCGGCGTCACCGAGCGTCTCGGCATCGACTACGCCACGCTCGGCGCGGCCCACCCGCGACTCATCTACGCGAGCATCTCGGGCTTCGGGCAGACCGGCCCCGCGGCGAACCGGCCCGGCTACGACCTCATCGCGCAGGGCATGGCCGGCGTGATGAGCGTGACCGGCGAGCGCGGCGGCGACCCGGTGAAGTGCGGCGTCCCCGTCGGCGACCTCTCGGCCGGGCTGTTCTGCGCGTTCGCGATCCTCGCCGCGCACATCGCGCGCGAGCGGACGGGGCGCGGGCAGCACATCGACACGTCGCTGTTCGAGGGCGCGCTCGCGCTGTCGATCTGGGAGACCGCCGAGCTGTGGGCGACCGGCCGCGTGCCGCAGCCGCTCGGCTCGGCGCACCGGCTGCTCGCGCCCTACCAGGCGCTCCGCACGCGCGACGGGCACGTGACGGTCGCCGGCAACAACCAGCGGCTGTGGGCCGCGCTGTGCGCCGCGATCGGGCGCTCCGACCTCGTCGAGGACCCGCGCTTCGCGACGAACGCCGACCGGATGGCGAACCGGCCGGCGCTCGTCGCCGAGCTCGAGGCGGCGCTCGCGACGCGCGACACGGACGAATGGGTGGCGGTGCTCTCCGGCGCGGGCGTGCCGGTCGGGCCGATCAACGACTACGCCCAGGCCGTCGCGGATCCGCACACCCTGGCGCGCGAGATGGTGGTCGAGATCGAGCATCCCGTCGAGGGCGCCGTACGCGGGCTCGGCATCCCGGTCAAGCTGAGCGACACGCCGGGGCGCATCCGCCGCCCGGCGCCGCTGCTGGGCGAGCACACGGCCGAGGTCCTCGCCGAGCTGGGCTGCACCGAGCGGGAGATCAGCGATGTCCAGGAGGTGACGACCGTCTCATGAACGACGCGGACGCGGACCTGCGCTTCCAGCGCAGCGGGCCGGTGGCGCAGATCACGTTCAACCGCCCGCAGGCGCGCAACGCGATGACCTTCGCGATGTACGAGCGGCTGCACGCGTGCTGCGAGGAGGTGGACGCCGACGATGACATCCGCGTGCTCGTGCTGCGCGGCGCCGGCGGCCGGGCGTTCGTGGCGGGCACCGACATCCGGCAGTTCCTCGAGTTCGGCTCCGGCGAGACCGGCGTCGACTACGAGCACGACATCGACCGCTACGTCGGCCGCCTCGAGCGTGTCACCAAGCCGACCGTCGCCGTCGTCGAGGGCTACGCCGTCGGCTCGGGGCTGGCGCTCTCGTCGGCGTGCGACCTGCGCGTGTGCACGCCCGACGCGAAGTTCGGCCTGCCGATCGCCCGCACGCTGGGCAACTGCCTGTCGATGGCGGGCTATGCGCGGCTCGTCGCGCTGCTCGGCGAGGCGCGCACGAAGGACGTCGTCTTCACCGCGCGGATGGTCGAGGCCGACGAGGCGCGCGCGGCCGCGTTCGTCATCGCGGTGGTGGAGCCCGAGGCGCTCGACGAGCACGTCGCCGCGCTCTGCGAGCGCCTGGCGGCGCATGCGCCCATCACGCTGAAGGCGACGAAGGAGGCGATCCGCCGTATCCGCGAGGCGGCGCTGCCGGACGGCGCCGACCTCGTCGCCGAGGCCTACGGCAGCGAGGACTTCCGCCGCGGCGTGGCAGCGTTCCTCGACAAGCGCACGGCGACCTGGACGGGCTCATAGGCCCGCCCGCCTCCGTCCCGGTCCGAGCTCGCGCGGCGCCGGCGGCGCGGCGGCCGCGCTACCGCTGGGTCGTCCTCGTCGCCGCGGCGGTCACGCAGATCGCCTTCTCGGCGCTGCAGACCGGGCTGCCGGCGCTCGGGCCGGCGTTGCGCATCGCCTTCGACCTCTCGCTTCCGGCGCTTGGCGTGATTCTCGGCGCGACGACGCTCGGAACGGTCGGGACGGTGTACGCCTGGGGCGTGGTGGCCGACCGGTTCGGCGAGCGCCGCGTGCTGCTCGGCGGCCTGCTCGGGACGGCCGCGTCGCTGACGTGGGCCGCGGCGGCCGGCTCGCCGCTCGAGCTCGCCGCCGCGCTCTTCCTCGCCGGCGCGACCGGCGGCTGCACGACCGCGGCGAGCGCTCGCGCGGTCATGGGCTGGTTCGGCCCGGAGGAGCGCGGCCTCGCGCTGAGCGCGCGCCACACCGGCGTGCCGCTCGGCGCCGCGAGCGCCGCCCTGGCCCTCCCCGCGCTGGCCGTGGCCGCCGGCGTCTCGGGCGCGTTCGTGCTGCTCGCGGCGATGGCGGCGGTGGGCGCCGCCGCGGCCGGCGTGTTCATCCGCGAGCCGCCGTGCCCGGAGCTCGTGGCCGAGGGCGCGGGCGACTCCCGGCCCGTCGCCACCGCGGCCGTGCCCGCCGCCGACGGCGCGGCCCCCAGCCCGTGGCGCGATCGCCGCCTGTGGCGCCTGGCGCTCGGGTGCGCGCTGCTCATCGGCCCGCAGTACGCTCTCGGCGCCTTCTTCCCCGTCTTCCTCCACGACCGCCTGCACTGGTCGCAGGCGGCGGCGGGCGCGGCGCTCGCGGCGGCCCTCGGCCTCAGCGCGGCCGGCCGCCTCGCCGCCGGCCGCTGGTCGGACCGCCGCGGTCATCGCGTCGTGCCGCTGCGCGCGCTCGCGCTGGCGGGCGCCGGCGCCGCCGTGCTGGCCGCCGCGCTCACGCGCGCCCCGGCCGTCGTCGTCGTCCCGGTGTTCCTCGTCGCGCTCGTCCTGCTCTGGAGCTGGAACGGCGTGGCCTTCGCCGCCGCGGGCGAGCTGTCGGCGGCGGGGCGCGCGGGCGCCGCCCTCGGCCTGCTCATGACCGTCCTGTTCGCCACCGGCGCCGTCGCCCCCGCGATCTTCGGCGCGCTCGTCGAGCTCGGCTCATGGCCGGTCGGCCTCGGCGCCGTCGCGGCCGCCGCCCTCGGCGCCTGGCGGGTCCTGGCGCCGCTCGCCGGGGACTGACGAGAGATGGGTGCCATACGACCGCCCGCGCCGGGACGCCACCCCTCGATGCCGAACGGTCCACACCACGCAGCGCCGCGCGCGGCCACGCCGAGCCCTACCCGCCGTACACCCCGTACCGCCGCCCCAGCGTCTGCATCCGCCGCAGCTCCTCGCGCACGAACGCGGAGAACTGCTGGGCCGGCATGTACGGGCCCGGGCGCTCGAAGGCCCGTGCGTGGAACGCGCGGAAGTCGGGGTCGGTGTCGACGCCGCGGCAGGCCCGCGACAGCGCCTGGACGCGCGCGTCGGGCATCGTGGCGCGGGCGAACATGCCGCGCCACTGGTCGACGACCTCGCTGACGCCCACCTCGGAGCTGAGCGCGTAGTCGCCCTTGAGGCCGGCGCGGCGCGTGCCGAACATCAGGACCGGCGCGAACTGCCCCGCGGCGAGGTTCTCCTGGACGTCGCCGGCCTGCTCGAACAGCGCGTCGACGTCCCCGTCGAGCAGCGCGCCGCGGCGGCCGGAGTTCGCGGCGTACGGGACGGCGCGGAAGCGATAGCCCTGCTGCGCGAGGGCCCCGAGCATGATGTCGTCGATGCCGCGCCGCCCGACCGTGGCCACGGTGAGCCGGCCGGGGCGCGCCCGGGCCGCGCGCGCGAGCTGCGCCCACGACCGGTAGCGCCCGTTCGCCCGCACCCAGAGGTACGAGGGCGCGAGCGACAGCCGGCACACCGGCGAGACGTCGCCGAGCTGGAACGACGAGGTGCCGGCCGCGAGCGTCGCGAGCGTGTCGGCCGGGATGACGGTCACGGTCGTGTCGGCCGGGCTGCGCAGGAGGCGCGTCATGCCCTCGTTGCCCGTGTCGCCCGGCTCGTTGATGACCTGGAACGGCACGCCGAGCGCCTTCTCGAGGACCGGCGCGACGAGCCGCGCGGCGCGGTCGCTGCCCGAGGCCGGGCTGAACGGCACGATGACGTCCACGGGCGAGCGGAACGACGGCTCGTCGCCGCGGCCCGGGGCCGTGCCGCCGCCTCCGCTCTCGTCTCCGCCGCCGCCACCACCGCCGCACGCGGCCACGGCGAGCGCCGCGACGGCGAGCACAACGAGCAGTGCGACGCGGCGGCCGCTGGTCGCCGGGCTCGCTCGATGGATGGCTCGGCGGAGCATGCTGTCCAGTTCTGCGGGGTCGACCTCCCCCCTCCCGGCGCGAGGATCGCAGTTCACGCGCACCGGCGCGAGCCGCGCCGGCGCAAGGCCGGCGCGAGGCCGGCGCGCGCGGCCCGGCTCAGCCCTTCATGCCGTAGCGGAACTCGACCATCAGGACGCCGCTCTCCGACGTCCACGGCCCGTGCTCCATGCCGGGCGGGCGGCACGCGTACATGCCGGCGGTGAACGTCTCGCCGAGGCGCACGTCGGTGATGTCGCCCTCGACGATGAACACCTCTTCCCAGAAGTCGTGCTTCTGGACGCCGTTGGGGCTCGAGTCGGCCCCCGGCTCGAAGCGCAGCTGGCGGGTGTAGGCGGTGCCGTCCTCGTCGACGGACAGCAGCCGCTCCTGGATCCCCTCGGCCTCGTTGCCGGGCGGGTTGCGCCATTCGCCGGTGGGCGGCTGGAACTCGAGCTCGGGCTTCCTCATCCGTCGTGGTCCTCTCCTCAATGGGCGCCGGCGAGCTCGGTCTGCTCGGCCAGCGAGTAGCTGTCCAGGAAGCGCTGCACGAGGCCGCGCGCCTCCTCGAATCCGTAGTTGCGGCTCGCGTAGCCGCGGGCGACGAACGGCGCGCCCGCGTAGAACATCTCGTACTGGTGGTGGCGCCCGGCGAACTCCGAGCCGACCGCGTCCCAGACGAGCTTGAACAGCTTCGTCCGCGCCTCGAGGTCCTCCGGGGACTCGGCGAGGTAGCGCGCCATGTCGGGCGCCGTCTGCTCGCTGACGAGGTCGCGGTAGGAGGACGCCGTGCCGATCACGCCGGCGCCGGAGAGCTCGCGCAGGATGTGCAGCACGCGCGGATAGAGCTCGGACTGCAGGCCCATCGCGCCGTACAGGAAGCGCTTGTTCGGTCGGCAGATGCCGTGCTCGTCGACCGTCGCCGAGCTCTCGGCGGCGAGGACCATGCCCTCCACGAAGGAGCCGAGGGCGGCCAGCTCGCCCATCCGGTCCTGGACGGCCGGGATCTTCCCCAGGCCGTTGACCTCCACGACGGCGGCCGCCAGGCCGAGCAGGAACTTCGTCTTGACCGTGAAGCGGATCTGGGCCTGCGTGTTGCCGAGCACGTGCGCGGCCGTGCGGTGGAACTGGTCGCGCACGAGGTCGACGCTGCGGTAGACGAGG
>JAXDHC010000213.1:0-7585 GCA_034664705.1 Solirubrobacteraceae bacterium | reverse complement strand
GCCTCGGAGATGCGCACCTGCGCCTCGGCCGCGGAGTACTGCGCCTTGATGACCTCCTTCTTGGTGCGGAAGGCCTCGATCTTCTGGCGCAGCTTCTGCTCGGAGTCGGTGAGCCGCTGCTGCTGGCTCTCGAGCTCGACGACCTGCTGGTCGAGGGACTGCAGCTCGGTCTGCGCGACGTTCTTGCGCTCGAGCGCGGTGCGCGCGAGCTCCTCCTGGCCGGCGGCGAGCGCCTGGCGGGCCTGGGTGTCGAGCTTGACGACGGACCCCTCGATCTTCTGGGACTGCATCTGCAGGCGCTTCTTCGCCGTGACGACGTCGGCGATGCCCTTCTTGACGTTCTGCAGGGACTCGAGCTGCTGCTGGTAGCTGTAGTCGAGCGTCTCGCCCGGATCCTCGGCCTTGTCGAGGAGCCGGGAGATCTTCGCCTTGATGACGGTGGACATCCGTCCGCCCATGCCGGGCATGAACCCCTCCTAGGAGCGCTTCCGTGGTCGTCGCTAGCGTACCGAGCCGCATGGAGACGCGAACCGTCAACGAGTCACGCAGCGTCCTCGTGCAGTGGATGGGGCCGTCCGACGCCAACGCCGCCGGATTCGTCCACGGCGGGACGGTCATGAAGCTGTGCGACGAGGCCGCGGCCACCGCGGCGATCCGCCACGCGCGCCTGCGCGTCGTCACCGCGGCCGTCGACCGCATGACCTTCCTGGCGCCCGTCCACGTCGGCGAGCTGCTCACGCTGCAGTCGTCGGTCAACGCGGTCTGGCGCACGTCCATGGAGGTCGGCGTGCGCGTCGAGGCCGAGAATCCGCTCACCGGCGAGCGCCGGCACACGAACAGCGCGTTCATCACGATGGTCGCCGTCGACGAGCACGGCCACCCGGCGCCGATCGCGCCGCTGCGCTGCGAGTCGGCCCAGGAGCTCCGCCGCGAGCGTGCCGCCCAGGTGCGCCGCACGAACCGGCTCGCCGAGCGTGAAGAGCTCATGCGCCACCGCGAGCGCGAGCACGACGCCCCGCCGGACTGACCCGGACGGCTACGCCGCGTCGGCGCGCGCGCCGGCGGCGTCGATGAGGCCGAGCACCTCGCCGGGCGAGACCGGCCGCGAGAACAGGAAGCCCTGCGCCATGCCGCAGTGCAGCGCCTGGAGCGCGCAGAGCGGTTCGTCGCGCTCGACGCCCTCGGCGACGACGTCGAGGCCGAGCGCGGCCGCCATGGCGATCATCGCCCGGGTCAGCGCGGCGTCGCGGGGGACCGTCGTCACGCCGTTCACGAAGCTGCGGTCGATCTTGAGGATGTCCATCGGGAAGCGGCGCAGGTAGTTCAGCGCCGAGTAGCCGCTGCCGAAGTCGTCGATCGCCAGGCGCGTGCCGAGCGAGCGCAGCTCGGCGAGGGAGGCCTCGCTGCCGTCTTCGTCGATCAGCGAGGACTCGGTCACCTCGAGGATCAGCTCGCCGGGGAGCAGGCCGGCGTGCGCGATCGCCGACGCGACGTCGTCCGTGAACCCGGGGTCGTGCAGCTGCGCGCCGGCGACGTTGACGCTGATGTGGCCGGGCGCGCCGTGCGGGCGCTCGCGCTTCCACCGGGCGAACTGGCGTGTGGCCTCCTGGAGCACCCAGCGCCCGATCGGGACGATCAGGCCGCTCTCCTCCGCCATCGGGATGAAGTCGTCGGGCGCGACGACGCCGCGCGCGGGGTGGCGCCAGCGCAGCAGCGCCTCGACGCCGACCAGGCGCGAGGAGTCGACCGCGACGATCGGCTGGTAGGCGAGGAAGAGCTCGCCGCGATCGATGGCCCGGCTGAGGTCGGCCTTGAGCTCGAGGCGTTGCATGACCGCCTCGTGCATGCGCTGCTCGAAGAGCCGGAAGCGTCCCTTGCCGTCGCTCTTGGCCGCGTACATCGCGACGTCGGCCTGGCGCAGCAGGGTCTGGGCGTCGGTGGCGTCGTCGCTCATGGCGATGCCGACGCTGCCGTGGACGGCCAGCTCGCGCCCGCGCAGCTGCACCGGGGCGGCCATGGCGGCCAGCACGCGCTCGGCGACGGCGACGGCGTCGTCGGCGTCCCCGGCGTCCTCGATCAGCACCGCGAACTCGTCGCCGCCGAGGCGGGCGACCGAGTCGGCGTCGCGCAGGGTCGCGGCGAGCCGGCGGCCCAGCTCCTCGAGGAGCGCGTCGCCGGCCTCGTGACCGAGCGAGTCGTTGATCGTCTTGAAGTCGTCGAGGTCGCAGAAGAGCACGGCCGGATGGCGGCCCGCGCGCCCGGCCGAGGCGAGGGCGTGCTCGAGGCGGTCCTCGAAGAGGGCGCGATTGGCGAGGCCGGTGAGCGGGTCGTGGAGCGCCTGGTGGCGCAGGCGGCCCTCGAGCGCGGTCCGGTCGCTCACGTCGCGGATGTTGACGACGATGCCGCCGACCGTCGGATGGTCGAGCAGGTTCGTCACGCGCGCCTCGACGTCGACGCCGCGGCCGCCCGCGCGCTTCAGGCGGACCTGCAGATCGTCGCGCGCGCCCGGCGCTGCGGCGATCGCGCCCAGCTTGTGGACGGCGGCCTCGGGATCCTCCATGTGCTCGGTGAACACGGTGCCCACCACCTCGGTGGCCGGCACGCCGATCAGCTGCTCGACGGTCTCGCTCACCCACGTCAGCCGGCCCGCCGCGTCGGTCACGGCGACGGTGTCGGAGGCGTTGCCCAGGAGGCCCCGCAGCCACTCCTCGCCGTCGCGGCGGGCGCGCTCGGACGCACGGGCCGCCGCGAGCGCGCGGCCGGTGCGGTGGAAGCGCGCGACGAGGCCGATGATCAGCGCCAGCGCGAGGACGCCGAGGACCACGCTCCCCGTGCGGGCCGTGGCGCCGCTCCGGCGCGCGGCGGCGCGGTGCGCGGCGACCGAGTCCGCGGAGGCGCGGGTCACCAGCGCGAAGGCGGGGTCGACGAGCTCCTCGTCGATCTGCTCGGCCTCGTCCACGCGGCCGAGCTCGAGGAAGGCGAACTCGTGCTCGACGGCGCCGGCGTAGCGCTCGAAGGCGACGGCGAACCGCTCCAGGGCGGCGGAGTCGGACCGTCCGCGCAGGCGGACCAGCATCAGCCGGCTGCTCACGAGCGTGGCGGCGACGTCCTGGTGGGCGGCCGGGCTGACCTTGCCCTCGGCGACGGCCTGCCACTCGAGCGCGCTGAGCCGGTGGACGTTGGCCTGCAGCTGGGTGACGTCCGTCGCGATCTTCCAGTCGCGCTCGGCCTGGGCGCCGAGCCGGCTGACGCCGCCCATCATGACCGCGAAGATCGCGGCGACGAGCAGCGTGGCGATGATCAGGGGACGGCGCACACCACGGTCATCGGCAGCTCCGGCCCGCGGGTGGAGACCGGATTTGGCAAGCGCTCGCCGGTGACGGCGCGCCCGGCGTCAGAAACCCGCGGGGTGGCGAGCCTTGAAGCCGCGGGTGGAGCGCAGCGCCGGCCGCCAGCGCGGGCCCCGGGCGCCGCCCCGGTCGCCGGCGGCGCTCGTGTCGAGCCGCAGCCCGGCGAGCACGGCGTACGCATGGCCCGGGTTCGTGTAGACCGTGATCCAGTCGCCGGCGCCCGCCTCGCCCCAGCGCAGGAACGAGGAGGAGTCGAGCGGGCTGTCCAGGAGGTCGCCGCCGTGCAGCGCGAACGACACCGTCCCGGAGCAGTCGTAGCCGTGGTCGACGAACCCGCGCGCGTGGCCGCCGCCGTAGCGGTACGGATGCCGGACGATGGCGTTGGCCGCCCAGATGGCCTTCTTGACGGGCTCGGGGGCCGCCTCGGGCGCATGGGCGACGCCGTCCACGAGCTGCGCGACCGCGCCGGGGACCGTCGGGCGGTCGGCGACCGCCGGGGCGGGCACGACCGGCGGGTCGGCGTAGGCGAGTCCGCCCGTCGCCGGTCCCTCCGCCTGCGCGGCCGGCGCGGCGGTGAGCCCGAGCGCGACCATGCACATCACCATCAGGGACTTGCCCCGCACGACAGCTCTCTTTCGTCGGCCTGCGGGGTTAGCTGACGGGCTGGCGCGGAAAGAGCCGCGCTTCTCACGGGATCACCGCAAGATTCGCCCCAAACAACGTGGGTCCCCCGTTCCCCGGATCGTCCGGGGACTCGGCGTTCGCGCGCCACCGTAGCGCAGGATCGCGGCCGCTCGGCGCGAATACCCAGAACCGGGTCGGACATCCGTCCAGGCGGCGGAGGACCCGCGGTGGCGATGTCGTGGGCCCCGCCGCACCGATCCGCCGCACCGCGCCGCTATCGTCCGGCGCCGATGCGACGTCGCGCGATCCTGCTCGCCGTGCTCGCGCTGCTCGGCGGCGCCGTGGCGGGCTGCGGCGGGCGCGGCGGCGAGCTCACGAGCCCGACGCAGCCGACCGTGGGCGCCGCGGGCGACGACGAGGGCGCCGCCTCCGGCCTCGGCTTCCCGACGTTCGCGACGAAGAACACCACGCGCGTGGGCGGCGCCGACGCGATCGCCAACGCTGCCGGGGTGGCGCGCGCGGTGTATCCGGGACCGTCCGTCGAGACCCGGCCGCGCGCCGTCGCGCTCGTCGACGCCCGCGACTGGCGCAACGGCGTGGCGGCGGCCGTGCTGGCCAGCCCGCCGCTGCGCGTGCCGATCCTGCTCACCAACGGCCCGGAGCTGCCGGCCGCCACCCGCGACGCGCTGGCCGCGCTCGCGCCGACCGGCGCGCGCGAGGCGGGCGGCGCGCAGGTGATCCGCGTGGGCGACACGGCCAGCCCCGCCGGGCGGCGCGCCGCGAGCGTCGCGGGCCGCGACCCGTTCGCCCTCGCCCACGCGCTCGACGCCTACCACGCGACGACGCGTGGGCGCACGAGCGCGCGCGTGATCGTCGCCTCCGCCGACGACCCGGGCTACGCGATGCCCGCCGCGGCGTGGGCGGCGAAGTCCGGCGACCCGGTGCTCTTCGTCCGTCGCGACGCCATCCCGGCCGAGACCCGCGCCGCGCTCACGTCGCACCGCAAGCCGCGGATCTACGTCCTCGGGCCCAAGGAGACCATCTCGGACCGCGTCGTCGCAGCGCTCGGCCGCCTGGGCGCCGTCAAGCGCGTCGGCAGCGGCGACGCCGTGCGCTCGAGCATCGACTTCGCCCGCTTCGTCGACGGCGACTTCGGCTGGGGCGTCATCGACCCCGGCCACGGCCTCGTCTTCGCGCGTGCCGACAAGCCGCTGGACGCCGCCGCCGCCGCCATGCTGTCGGCGAGCGGCACGTACGGGCCGCTGATCCTGCTCTCCAGCGCGACGCGCCTCGACGCCCCGCTCGCCGAGTACCTCCTCGACATCCAGCCGGGCTACAGCAAGGACCCGGTGCGCGGCGTCTACAATCACGGCTGGATCGTCGGGGACGACAAGGCCATCTCCGTAGCTGTCCAGTCGCAGATCGACTCCCTCCTCGAGATCTCCCCCGTCAACGAGCGCAATGCCAAGCGCCGGCAGTCCTGAGAGCGAATGTCCGAAGCCGAGCATCCCATCCGCCGCAGCCCCGAGCACGAGGTCACCCTCGAGGACCTGCGCCAGCTCATGGGCGCCTCGACGCCGCACTTCGCGCTGCAGATCCGCAACCGGATCGCGCGCCTGATCGCGCCCCTCCCGCCCGACCACCCGGCGCGCATCGAGGGCGAGCGCGAGATCCGCCGCCTCACCGAGCTCGGCTTCACGGGCGAGGTCCGCGGCCTCGAGGGTGAGGAGGGCCTCCCGCCCCTCCCCTCGCTCGCGACCGCCCCGGACCCCATCCCCAGCGGCGAGCTGCACTTCTGAGCGGCGGGCGCCGCCCGTAGCCGCCCGCGCCGGCCCGCGCCTATCGCGGCGGCAGGGGCTTCGCGGGCGCCTGGCGCTCGTGCGGCAGCAGCCACGTCCCGCCCTCGCGGCGCGCGATGCGCCCGCCGGAGACGAGCTGCGAGAGCGCGGAGGTCACCGAGGGCCGGCGGGCGCCGACGAGCTCGCCGAGCGTGGCGTGCGAGAAGGGCAGCGCGACGGCGACGCCCTCGCGCTCCACGTGTCCCCAGCGGTTGGCGAGGTGCCAGAGCAGCGCGAGCAGGCGGTCCTCGAGCCGCGGCAGCTGCGCGACGGAGAGCAGGAACGCCGTGCCGTGCGCGCGCTCGGCACTGCGCTGGAAGAGCGCGGCGACGACCCCGGGCAGGGGCGCCACGGTGCGGATGAACGCGTCGTCGAGGACCGCCACGCGGGCATCCTCGACGACCGTCCAGCTCGTGAAGACGTCCTGCGGCGGCGGGAGGCGCGGCGGCGTGGCGATCACGTCGCCGGGCCCGACGAGCTCGCTCGCCGTCCGGCCGGCGTACGTCGTGCGCCGCAGCAGCACGCCGCCGATGACCAGCCGGCCGACCTCCCCCGCGCGGGCGGCGGGCGTCGGCGACGTCACGCGCCGCGTCGCCGGCAGGGTGCGGACCTCGGTGAGGACCTCGCGCCGCACGCGACCGGCGACCGCGGACGGGACGGCGTGCAGGAGATCCGGCTCCGCCTCGAAGATGCGGATGAGCTCCGGCCCCGCTCCCTCGCGCTCCTGCACCGTCCCCCTTCCATGCACGGCATGCCGCCCGTCGAGCGCGCTCGGATCCTCCACGCTCTGGAATCCGCATGATCGCGGCCGGTGGACGGATGTCACGCGTTCGACGGTCAATCCGCGCTCCAGACCGGTCAGCCCACTGACAATCGATCCGCGAACGTGGCCGGACACCGGTCGCGTCAGGGCCGTAGAGACGTCCGCACGCAGATCCGGGACGCGACGGCCGACGCACGCGTGGAGGGCACGGTGCCCCGCGGTGGACCTGAACCGCGCGCGGCGGTTCTACGAGGGGAAGCTCGGGCTGCCGGTCACCGGGTCGCACACGCCGGGCGGCGCGACCTCGTCTTCGCGTGCGGCGAGGGGACGCGGCTCATGGTCTCGGCACATCATCGGCGTGCCCAGCTGACCGCGCGGCTACAGCGCCAGCAGGTCGGCCACGCGCCGCCGGTGCGAGCGCGCGTCCCCCCAGGTCGCCGCGTTCGCGTGGCCGCGCTTCAGCCACAGGTGCAGGTCGTGCTCCCAGGTGAAGCCGATGCCGCCGAGAACCTGCAGCGCGGCGGCCGGGACTCGCCGGCCGGCGTCCGACGCGTAGGCCTTCGCCATCGCGGCGGCCAGCGGCGCCTCGTCGGGCGCGGCGTCCAGGGCCCAGGCGGCGTAGAGCACGGCCGAGCGGGCCCCCTCGACCTCGAGCAGCATCTGCGCGCACGCGTGCGAGACGGCCTGGAAGACGCCGATCGGCTGGCCGAACTGGCGACGGTCGCGCGCGTGGGCGACGGCCATCTCCATGGTGCGCTGGGCGACGCCGACCGACTCGGCGGCGATCGCCACGGCGACCGTGTCCGACGCGCG
Organism: Solirubrobacteraceae bacterium; assembly: GCA_034664705.1. Classification (GTDB taxonomy): domain Bacteria; phylum Actinomycetota; class Thermoleophilia; order Solirubrobacterales; family Solirubrobacteraceae; genus JAOPZW01. The sequence continues at coordinate 197 of JAXDHC010000213.1, read as the reverse complement.
TGACCGCGAGCCGGCGCCACGCAGCGGCTGCGCCCGGGCGCGGGCGAGGCGGACCGTGGACAGCCGCCGCGTCGGGTCGAGCGCATCGGCCGGCTCGACGGTGACGCCGTCGCCGCGCAGGTCGACGACGACGTCGCGGTCGGCGTCCACCGCGACGACGAGCAGGTCCGCGGCGCCCGCGTCGGGCACCGCCTGCA
>JAXDHC010000212.1:0-4332 GCA_034664705.1 Solirubrobacteraceae bacterium | reverse complement strand
CCGAGAGCAAGCTGCTGGCCGAGACGATCGTCAAGGTCCGCAAGGACGTCGAGGCCGGCCTGCCGCTGAGCGACGCGCTCGAGCGTCACCCGAAGGCCTTCTCCCCGCTGTTCGTGGCGATGACCCGAGCCGGCGAGACCGGCGGCGTGCTGGAGGAGTCGCTCGACCGCGTCGCCGACCAGCTCGAGAAGGAGGACTCGCTGCGCCGGCAGATCAAGTCGGCGATGGTCTACCCGGGCGTCGTCCTCACCTTCGCGGTCATCGTCCTCGTCGCGCTCGTGACGTTCCTCGTGCCCGTCTTCGTCGGCGTCTTCGCGCAGTTCGGCGGCGACCTGCCGACGATCACGAAGTTCACCGTCTTCCTGTCGGACAGCATGAAGGGCTTCTGGTGGGCGTGGATCCTCATGGGCGTCGGCTCGGTGACCGCCTTCCGCAAGTGGAAGAGCACCCATCGCGGCCGTGGCCAGTGGGACGCGATGCGCCTGCGCACGCCGATGAAGATCGGCGACATCGTCCAGAAGGTCGCCCTCGCCCGCTGGTCGCGCACCCTGAGCGCGCTCGTCAGCGCCGGCGTGCCGCTCCTCGCCGCGCTCGACATCACGGCCAAGACCGCCGGCAACCGGGTCGTCGAGAACGCGATGGCCGAGGTCATCGAGAGCGTCAAGCGCGGCGGCACGATCGCCGACCCCCTCAAGAAGTCCTCCGTCTTCCCCGGCATGGTCACCCTCATGGTCGGCGTCGGCGAGGAGACGGGCGCCCTCGACGGCATGCTCTCCAAGATCGCCGACTTCTACGAGGACCAGGTCGCCTCGGCGGTCAAGTCGCTCACGTCGATCCTCGAGCCCGTCATGCTCGTCGTCGTCGGCGGCATCGTCGGGTTCATCGTGATCTCGATGTACCTGCCGCTGTTCAAGGTGTACGACTCGATCAAGTAGCGCGGCGCGGCCGGGCGCCGGCCGGGCGGCGAGCTCCCGCGCTGCCGGTGCGTCGTCGCTCGCCCGGGCTGAGGGCGACCTGCGGCCGCGCGCGGTCGTGCCGGTCCGGTCGCTGCGACGTAGATGGCGGCGCGGAGCTGGCGGCCGACCCGCTGGAGGATCGCGTGGACCTCGTCGTCGCCGTCGGACGCATGCGGGCCCGTGACGGCGAGGGCGCGCGTCGGGCCCTGGAGCGCTTCGTCGTGGAGATCGCGCGCGATGCGGCTGCGTTCGGCCGCGGCCTGGTGGGGTTTGGACGTCGGCGATGGAACGGCGTGCCGCAGCGGAGTACGGTCGCTCTCACCAGGCTGACCCTGCCGCTGGGCGCACGCTCTCTCGTCATCGCCCTTCGTCGTTCGGCCTCGCCGGGACCCGTTTCGCCGCAGGGACAGAGCCAGCGATCCACCAAACCGGGGGGTCTCAGACATGAGGCTCGTATTGGCCGTTCTGGCCCTGGCGCTCACCTCGGCGGGCACGGCGCTCGCGCAATCCGAGGACCTGCGAGCGCCGGACCAGCGAGTCGGGCCGGCCGCGAAGCCGGCGGTCCCGACGGATCTGCGGGCGCCCGATCAGCAGGTCGGCGCGACCGCCCGGCCGGCGGTGACGACGGACCTGCGCGCACCGGACCAGCAGGTCGGGCCGGCCGCGAAGCCGGCGGTCCCGACGGACCTGCGAGCGCCCGATCAGCAGGCTCCGCTGCAGACACCGTCGGCGCCGATTGCCGCGCCGCCGTCCGACGGCGGTCCGCAGCCGACCGTCCTCGTGGTGATCGGCCTCGGCGCTGCGCTCGCGCTCTGCGCCGGCGGCTTCATGCTGACCAGGCGCCGGCGAACGACCATCGCCGACGATCTCGTCGTGGAGTGAGCCCGAGAGACGCGTCAGCCCCGGCGTCATCGTAATCGGTACGCCGGGGCCGGCACGCGCTCGGGAGGGCGTGGTGTCGGGCCGCGAACGCAGGCGATTTCGCTTCGTGCACGGCGGGAAGCGATCTCGTATGGACCCGCCTCGCCTGGTTCTGCAGTTCCCCGCGGTGGCCGATCAGGTGCCGCCGGCACGGCACACGGTCAGGGCGTACGCGGCGCAGCACGGCGCGTGCGACCCGCACGCCGTCGCGCTCGCGCTGTCCGAGGCCGTGAGCAACGCCGTGCTGCACGCCTATGCCGACGCGCCCGAGCCCGGAGACGTCGAGGTCGTCGCGCAACGCTTCGCCGACGACGGGCTCAAGGTCGTCGTCTGCGATGCGGGGAGCGGCATGAAGCCGCGTCCGGACAGCCCCGGGCTGGGCGCCGGCCTCGCGCTCATCGGCGCGCTGGCCGATGGGGTCAGGGTCGAGGCGCGCCCCGGCGGCGGCACCCGCGTGGCCATGTCCTTCGCGGCGGCCTGATCGTCATCGCGCACGGACCGGTCCGCGGCGGCGAAGCTCGCCGCCGGCGTGCAAGAGATGAGCACGGCCGCGGGTGGGTACCTCCGGAGCGTGAAGGAACGCCCACCGCCTGACCGACTCGCCGACCGCCTCGCGCGGGCGCGCCGCATGCGCGTGGCCTCGATGGGCGCAGACAGCTTCCGCATCTCCGTGCACGAGGACGACGGGCACCCGCGCGTCGTCCTCGGCGGCGATGTCGACTTCGCCGCGCTGCCGAGCCTGCGCACGGTGCTTCGATCGCTGATCGCCAAACGCCCCGAACGGCTCGAGATCGATCTCGGCGCCGTGGACCTCGTCGAGACGGTCACCGCCGCCTTCCTCGCGCGACAACAGGCGTCGGCCCGCGCTGCCGGCACAGAACTCGTCCTGCGCGACCCGCAGCGCGTGCCGTCCAGACTCCTCAGCATGGCGGGCGCCGAGCTCGACGGCGCTCCGCCCGCGGAGACCCGACCGCCGTCACGCGCCGGTGGCCTTGACCTGCCGGGCGAGCGCGAGATGCCGGCGTAGCACCGGCAGGTCGCTGCGCGCGAGCCCGCGCACGGTGGCGTTGCAGCCCTTGCTCAGCTCGGCCTTCGCCTCCTGGATGTCCTGGATGTGGTCCTGGACCTCGAGGTCGGCGTAGGAGCGGTCGAACGCGGGGCCGGAGAGCGCGCCGACGGTGCGCAGCTCCCACTGCTGGCTCGGAGACGGGCTCTTGGGGACGTCGAGCCCGAACCGCAGGGCGGCGCGGCGGGCGTCGCGCAGCGATGCCGTGTGGTCCTTGACGAGGCGCGCGCCCAGCGCCTGGACCGCCGGCGTTGCGCCCTTGGCCCGGGCGAGCGCGCCGCCCTGGATCTCGAAGCGGTCGCCCTCGATGCCGGTCATCAGCCACTGCTCGTCCCATGCCGACGTTCGCTTCGCGGCGCCGCACTCGAGCGCCCGCGGCCTGAGCGGACGGACCGGCTGCGCGATGGACGGGGCCGCCGATGCGGCGACGCCCGCGGCGCAGGTGAACGCGCAGAGCGCCTGTGCGCGGAGCAGACGATGAGCCATGGAACGGTCCTCCTCGAGACGTTGACGGTCGGGAGGCGGGGATGTGCCCGCGATCCCGAGAACCTCAAAACGGGCTGTTGGCCCGCGGATCGCGGACGGTTCGCGTGCGGACTGCCGGTCGCCGAGCGGCCGTCGCGCGCATGATGGCGCGCGGACGCTCGGGATCCGTCCGATGGCGGGGGTGTGCCCTCCGTTCCCCGCTCCGCACCCGCACGTCCGGCCGACGCGGTGCCGCGTCCCGTCCGCTGGCTGGGCGCCGTGGGCCTGCTCGCCATGGCCGTGTACGCCGTCTGGACGCCGCTCGACCCCGGCTCCAGCACGGGCGACACGCTGCTGCACGGGCTCGTCCTCTGCGTCGCGCTGGCGATGAGCGTGCTCCGCGCGCGGCGCGCCGACGAGCGTCGCGTGTGGCTGCCGCTGAGCCTCGGCATCGCCGTGTGGTCCGTGGGACAGGCCTACTACATCGCCGCCGCCCCGGCCACCTTCTCACTCGCGGACGTGGCGTACCTCGCGTCCTATCCGTTCTTCTGGGCGGCGCTCGTGCACCTCGTCCGCGTGCGCGTGCGCGTCCTCAGCGGGGAGATGTGGCTCGATGGCCTGACGTGCGCCCTGACGGTCGCCGCCGCCGCCGTCACCACGGTCCACTACGCGGGCGACCTGCCGACGCCCGATGCGCTCGCGCGGGTGCGGGACCTCGCCTACCTGCTGGCCGACGTGTCGCTCGCCGCGGCGGCCGTCGCGGTGGCGGCCGCCTGCGGCTGGATCCGCGATCGCACGTTCCTCCTGCTCGGCGCCGGCTTCGCGCTGCTGTCGGTCACCGACCTGCTGTGGTGCATCGGCGTGGAGCAGGGCACGTACAGCTTCGGCGGCGCCATCGACGTCGGCTGGCCCGCCGCGCTGCTC
>JAXDHC010000211.1:0-9795 GCA_034664705.1 Solirubrobacteraceae bacterium | reverse complement strand
CGCGCGGCGCCTCTCGCGCCAGACCGACGAGGTGACGGTCCGCCTCACCGGTCGCGCGCCTCGCGCCACGACCGCGCGCCGGCGCTAGCGCCCGGCCGGCGAGCCGGGCGCCACGCCGCCCGTGCGGTTTGGCGGCTCGAAACCGCCGTCCAGGAGCGGGATTGCGCGAAGGACTGCGCGATCGCGCACCCGTTCTTTCGGACTTCTCCCTTCTGGCTCAGACCATTGGCCCCGATCATCCTCGTGGGGTCGATCGGCGCGGAGGGGGTCTGCGCTGAGCCCCTCATGGACGGAACCCGGGGGCGATGCACATCCAACAGCTCAGGCAGGTCGCGCGGCGAGTCGCGCTGACGTGCATCGCCGCCGCCGGCCTGGCCGTCCCGGCGAGCGCGTCCGCGGCCGAGCCGACCACCTGCGCGGAGCTCCCGTCCGGCGCCTGCCGCGCCGAGCCGTTCTTCCCGTCCGACAGCCCGATCGCCACCGCGCGCCTGGGCTCGCCGGGCGCCCCTGAGGACGATCTCGCCCAGGCGCTCCACGACCTCGCCACGACGACGAGCCCGACGACGGCGACCATCGCCCGCGGCCGTGCCCTCGCCATCCTCGATGGCGACGCCCGCTCGCTCGCCGCCGGCGACGAGACGTTCCTGGACCGCAAGGCCTACCGCGGCATCCCGCTGCTGAACTGGAACCTCCCGCGCAAGGTCAAGACGGTGCCGGCCGGCACCGCCGCCGAGCGCGTCGTCGACGTCACCGAGGTGCGCTTCGGCGACCACGCGATCCTCGACACGTGGATGCTGCGCTTCGACGCCCCGGACCAGACGTTCCAGATCCGCTGGCACATCACCGAGCTCGGCACGAGCTTCGGCGGCGAGCTGTCGCCCGCCGGCGTGCCGGCCACGGGCAGCGGGAAGCACGCGCTCGTCAAGCCGCTCGTGTCCCGCAGCCTCCTCACCGGCACCACTGCCCGCAGCCGCTTCCATCCTGTGGACGCGGCGGTCCAGCAGAACGGCGCCGCGGAGGAGACGCGCGTCGCCACGCAGGTCGTCACCGTCGACATGCCCGCGCCGAACACGCTCACGACGATCCTCGACCCCAACCTGAAGCCGGGCCACGAGACGTTCGCCCAGATCGTGACGGACGACGGCGGCCGGCTCGCACGGGCGCAGGCCGTCTTCGGCTTCGACGGCGCGACCGAGCCGACGGTCGAGCAGAAGGACGCGGCGATCGCCAAGCTGGCGCCCCTCTCGGGCGAGCGCCAGATCTGGGACGCCGTGAAGGGCCTCGACCCGGCCGACGTCGCGGCCGCCAACAGCGTCGGCGCCGCGAACCGGCCCCTCGTCGGCGCGATGCGCTCGCGCGACAAGCTGCCGGTCCAGGACGCGGCCGACCCGTCCGCGGACCTCAACGTCCAGCTCGCCAACGGCGAGGCGTACACCGCCAAGCGGCAGCTGCGCGTGGCGCCCGACACGAGCCCCGACGGCACGGTCACCGTCGCCGTCCGCAACCTCGACACCTTCGCCCACACGTTCTCCGTGCGCCAGCTCCGCGGCCGCCGGCCCGACTTCGGCGTCCTCAACTGGGGCAGCTTCGAGACGAACGCGCTCGACCTCGACGCCGGCGCGGCGAAGAGCGTCACGGTCGCCGCGAACGACACCGTGAAGGTCACCGTGACGCCGGCCGGCGACGCGTTCTCGCTGTGGGTCGGCGACGCCGAGCTCGGCGATCCGGGCGGCACGGCCGTGGCGCTGGATCGCGGCCCGCGCACGCAGAGCATCGTCCTCGGCCAGGGTCCCGCCGCGCCGCTGCACGAGGCGTTCGACCACTCAGGCAAGCTGTGGGTCACGCTGCCGGCCTCCGACGAGCTCGTCCGCCTGTCGCCCACCGACGCCGCGCTGACGCCGGGCGAGCCCGAGCGCTTCCCGCTCCCCGGCGGCATCTCCGATCCCGCCAGCCCGCCGGCCGACGGCACGGCGCCCCCGGCGCTGTTCGAGCCCGGCGACGTGGCCGTCGACGGGCACGGGATCGTCTGGGCCACGCTCGCCGTGGGCAACGGGATCGCGCGGATCGATCCCGCCAAGGTGGCGAAGGGCACGCCCGCCGGCATCGACATCATCACGCTCGCGCCCTGCGACGCCGGCTGCCGCAAGCCGCCGGGGCCGGTCGTGCCGGGCCCGCTCTCGCGCCTGCCGTTGCAGATGCGGGTCCTCGAGGACGGCGCCGGCAACACCGTCGTCTTCTTCACCGAGCAGATGGCCGACCGCATCGGCGTCGTGCGCTTCGCGCCGGACGGCCGGAAGCTCAACGAGACCCACCTGTCGTGTGGCTGCCTGCAGCCGCTGGGCATCGCGCTCGACCCCGAGGGGCGCGTGTGGTTCACCGAGGGCTCGAACAACCGCCTCGGGCGCCTCACGCTCGACCAGACCCGGCCGTTCTCCGGCACGAGCCACACGATCGAGCACTACAACATCCCCAGCAGCGTCACCGAGACGATCCCCGGCGAGGCCCTGTGCCCGCTGCCGGGCGAGACGACGTGCCTGCCGCCGAGCCTGCCCAACCCGCAGAAGTCGTCGCTGCCGCACAGCGTCACGGTGGACCGCAAGGGCCGCGTCTGGTTCACCGAGGAGGCCACCGAGAAGGTCGCCTACCTCGACCTCACCAAGGCCAAGGCGGGCACGAGCCTGGGCTTCCACGAGGCCGCCGGGCCCATCAACGACTTCAAGCGCGCGCTCGCGCCGGCCGACGTGGCCGTCGATCGCGCCGGGACCGCGTTCTTCTCCGACGAGTACGGCGACCAGATCGCGTCGGCCACGGTCGGCGCCGACGGCTCGATCGACGCGCGCACGGCCTTCCGCCCGGAGGCGCGCAACAGCCTGACCGACTCGCCGCTCATCGATCCCGACGGCAACCTCTGGTTCATCGAGGGCGGCGCGAACCTCATCACGCGCGTCTCGCGCGTGAACGCCGGACTGCCGCTTCCGGCGCGCACGCCGCTGATCACCGCGGACACCGCGGCCGGGAAGATCAGCGCGACGGCCGGCATGCGCGAGATGAGCTCGGTCGACCTGCGCCTGTGGCGCGGGACGACGATGGTCACGCAGGTCTCCGCGACGGTGGCCGACGGCGGCTTCTCCGCCTCGCTGCCGATCGCTGCCGACGACCGCGTCGAGATCGTCCCGCAGGGCACGAACGCCCCCGCGCCGTTCTCGTTCCGCGTGGCCGGCCTGACCGCCGCCGTGAGCGCCGGCGGGTCGGTGACCGGACGCGCGCTCGTCGACGGCCGGGCGCTCGCCGACGACGTGTCCATCGAGACCGGCGCGACGACCGCCACCGCGGCCATCACGGCCGCCGACGGCAGCTACTCGTGGAACGGCGGGCTGAGCCCGGCGTCGGGCCGCGGCACCGTGGCGTGGACGGCGGGCGGCGCGAGCGCGCGCTTCCGCACCGTCACGTCGTTCGGCCCCGCGGCCGCGCCCGGCGGCGGCACGCCCGGCGGCGGCGTCGCGACCGGCGGCGGTGGCGCAGCCCCCGCGGGCGACGCGACCGGTGCCGTGCCGGGCGTCGGCGCGGTCCCCGGGCCGGCCGGCCCGGCCGCGGCTCCCGCCGCCGGCTCCGGCGCCGCCCCGGCGCCGGGCACCGCTCCGGCGGGACAGGTGAAGCCGTCGATCGCGACCTGCTCGCGCACGCGCTGGATGGCCCGGACCGCCGGGCGCCGCACGCTGCCGCTCCTCGGCCTGAAGGCCGCCGACGCGCAGGACTGCCTGGGGCGCCCGGGCCGCCGCACGCGCAGCGGCAGCACCGAGCGCTGGACCTACCCGGGCACGCTGGAGGTCCGGCTCAGCCGCGGCCGCGTCGCCGGCTTCACGCTCCTCGGGCGCCGGCTGCGCAGCGAGCCCGACGGCGCGACGGTCGGCCACAGCGTGGGGCGCTTCCGCACCGCGCTCGGCACGCTGGCCCGCGACGGGCGCCGCTCGTACCGCGGCCTGGTCGCCATGGGCGCCGCCGGCTACGCCGACGTCCGCCTGGCCGTCGACCGCTCGAGCCGCGTGACGCGCGTGACGGTGAGCCTCAAGGACCGCGACGCGCTGGATCGCACGGCGCGGTCGCTGCTGAGGAGCGCTCGATGAGGGCCCGCCGCGAGGCCCTCCACCAGACGGGGGCGCGGCCCGCACGCGCCGCTTGGGCGGGGTCCATGACCGGGAAGACCGCGTCCGCGGCCCTGGTGACGGGCCGCGCCCCTCTCCTCCTGTCGTCGCGCGCGGCGCGCGCGACCGCCCTCGCGGCGATGGCGCTCGCCGGCGTCGCCGCGTCCGCGCTGCTGTTCGCCGCCGTGTGGCCGGGCGGCGCGGCGCCGGCGCCGGCCGTCCTCTCGCCGGCCGACGCGGCCGGGGCACGGGACGTCGTCTCGCGCGCGCAGGCGCTCGTGTCGGTCACGCCGCAGCAGCTCGGCTGGCGCCTGCGCGTCGCGGGGCCGCTGGCCGGCGTGCGCGGGCGCGCCGACACGACGACGAAGACGATCACGCTCTACGTCGGCGCCCACGCGGCCGCCCACCAGGTCGCCCACGACCTCGGCCACGAGATCGGCCATGCCTTCGACGCCGAGCGCCTCTCGGCCGCCGAGCGCGCCGCCTACCTGCGCGGTCGCGGGGTCCCCGAGGCGTCGTGGTGGCCCGCTGGCCAGGCGTCGGACTACGCAAGCGGCGCCGGGGACTTCGCCGAGGTCTTCGCGCTGTGCCACGCCGTCAGCCCGGAGTACCGCAGCCGCATCGCCGTCCGTCCAGAGGATCCGTGCGCGCTCTTGCCGAAGGAGGCACGTGGTGCCAATCTCGCAGGAGGGGGTTCATGATCAGGGGTAAGCCGATCCGGGTGATCGCCGCCGTCGTGGCGATCGTCATCGCCGGAGCCGTCGTCGCCGCGCTCTCGGCCGATCGCTCGTCGGCCCCCGCGGTCACCGACATGAACCACGGCAACGTGCGCTTCGCGAAGGGCGAGATGAGCAAGGTGCTCAACGCCGTCGAGGGCGTGACCGCCGAGAAGCCGGCCGCCGAGCTCGCGGCCGAGGGCCGCCGGCTCTTCCGTGACACGGCCCTGTTCGAGGACGGCGAGTCCTGCGAGACGTGCCACGCCGCCGGCTCGGCGAGCGACAAGCTCGGCCAGATGGTGCACGACACCGACGCCTCCCCGTCGCTCAGCCCGAAGCCGCCGACGGACTTCGACGGTCCGCGCGACCCGCCGGCGCTGTGGGGGCTGGACAAGACGCCGCCGTTCTTCTGGAACGGCGACGTGCCGACGCTCGACCGCGCGATCCTGCGCCCGATCAAGGGCCACATGAAGCGGTTCGTGACCGGCGAGTGCGCCGGGACCGCCGCCACGACGGAGCCCTGCGTCGGCGACGCCGCGACGATGACCGCCGCGCTCTCGGCCTACGTCAAGACGCTCGACCCGCCGACGACGGCGTTCGACGAGGGCACGATGTCGGCGGCCGCGCTCGCCGGCGAGAAGCTGTTCCAAGGCAAGGCCGGCTGCATCGAGTGCCACGGCGGGCCGCTCTTCACCGACAACCTCATCCACAACACCGGCGTCCCGCAGGTGGACTTCACCAGTCCCTACACCGGGTTCGCCGTGCCGTGCCGGACCGACCCGTCGCGGGCCGGCCACGCGACGCGCTGCGACAAGCCCGACCTCGGCGCCCCGGCGCCGGCGCTCCCGGCCGAGTGCAAGGTGGCGACGCCGCCCGCGGGCTGCGAGCCGGACCCGCGCCAGGCGGACTCGGCGTTCGTCAACACCCCGCAGCTGCGCGACGTGCGCAACACCTCGCCGTACATGCACAACGGCGCGTTCAAGACGCTGCGCGAGGTCGTGGACTTCTACAACACCCAGTCGGCGGTCTCGCCGCTGAACCTGTCCGACGCGGAGTCGGCCGAGCTCGTCGCCTACCTCGAGGCGCTGTAGCGGACGCCGGCGTCAGTCGGCCAGGCGGAAGCCGAGGTCGGCCTCGACGTCGGCGACGTCCATCTGGGCCTTCTGCAGCCGGCCCGCGTAGTCCCAGTTCAGCGCCTGCCAGCGGGTGAACTGGTCGAGCACCCAGATGCCCGACTGGCGCGAGCCGTTGCCCGAGCGCCCGTTGCCGCCGAAGGGCAGGTGCGCCTCCGCGCCGCTCGTCGAGTTGTTGACGCTGACCATCCCCGCCCCGATGCGCTCGCGGAAGCGGAAGGCGTGCGTCGGGCTCGTCGTGTAGATCGAGGCGCTCAGCCCGTAGCCGTGCGCGTTGGCCAGCGCGATCGCCTCGTCGAAGCCGGCGAAGCGCGCCACGCCGACGAGCGGCCCGAAGGTCTCCGTGTTGGCGAGCTCGTCGTCGATCTGCACGCCGCCGACGATCGTCGGATGGCAGAACAGGCCGCGCTCGGGGTCGTCGCCGACGAAGCCCTCGCGCGGGTTGGCGCTCGTGATCCGGCCCGTGCCGGTCGAGCCCTGCACCGTGTGGTGGTCGCGGATGAGCCCGAGCGCGTCGTTCTCGAAGCGCTCCAGGAAGCGCTCGTCGATCATCGGCCCGTAGAGGACGTCGCGGGTCGGGTCGCCGATCGGCGCCTGCTCGACCGCGCCGGTCAGCCGCGCGAGGAACTCGTCGTGCAGGCGCTCGTGGACGATCGCGGTGCCCAGCGACGTGCAGCGCTGCCCGGCGGTGCCGAAGCCGCTGAAGAGCGCGCCCTCGACGGCGAGGTCGAGGTCGGCGTCGTCCATCACGACGAGCGGGTTCTTGCCGCCGAGCTCCAGGCACGCCGACTGCAGGTGGCGGCCACAGAGCTCGCCGATGCGCGCGCCGACCGCGGTCGACCCCGTGAAGCCGACCTTGTCCACGAGCCCGCGGTCGAGGGCCTGCTCGAGGCCTGAGAACGTCTCGGCGCCGTCGGCCAGGACGAGGTTGAGGACGCCCTCCGGCAGGCCGCCGTGGAGGAACAGCTCGGCCATCGCCTCGCCGATCGCGGGCGCGTACTCCGCCGGCTTCCAGACGACCGTGTTGCCGCACAGCAGCGCGGGGACGAGGTACCACGAGGGCACGGCGACCGGGAAGTTGCCCGCCGTCACGATCGCCGCGACGCCGACCGGGACGCGGAACGTGAAGAGCTGCTTGTCGGGCATCTCGCTCGGCACCGTCTGGCCGTAGAGGCGCCGGCCCTCGCCGAGGAAGAAGTTGCAGGTGTCGATGATCTCCTGCACCTCGCCGAGCGCCTCCGCGTAGGGCTTGCCGACCTCGCGCGTGACGAGGCGGGCGAGCGCCTCCCTGTTGTCCTCGACGAGCCGCCCGATCTGCTGGATCGCGCGTCCGCGGATCGGCGCGGGCACCGCGGCCCACGCCGGCTGCGCCGCGCGCGCCGCCTCGCACGCGGCCACGAGCGTGGAGGCGTCGCCGAGCGCGACCTCCGCGACGACGTCCGCGGTGTCCGCCGGGTTCGTCGACGCCGCGGTCCCGCCGGGCGCCCCGGTCTGCTGCCGGCCGTTGACGATCGAGGCGACGGTGCGGGTGGAGCGCGCGGTGGTGGACATGCGGTCACGGTACCGCCATCGGGTAACGTCGCCGCGCGTGATATCCCGCTCGCTCGTCGTCGTGGGCGCCGGCGTCTTCGGCGCCTCGCTGGCCCGCCAATGCGCGCTCGACGGCTGGGCCGTGACGCTCGTCGAGCGCGTCGCGCCCGGCCACGTCCGCGCGGGCTCGGGCGACGAGTCGCGGCTCATCCGCTGCGGGCACGGCCCCGACGAATGGCACACGCGCTCGGCGCGGCGCGCGTGGGCGCTGTGGCACGAGATCGACCCGCGGCTCGTCGTCGGCGCCGGCGTGCTGTGGCTCGCCCACGGCGAGGACGGGTGGGAGGCGCAGAGCGAGCGGACGCTGCGCGCGCTGGGCATCCCGTGCGAGCGCGTCGACCCGGCCGGGTGGTTCCCGAGCTTCGCGGCCGAGGGCGTGACGTGGGCGCTGCACGAGCCGGAGGCCGGGATCCTCCGCGCCCGTGAGGCGACGCGGGTGCTCGCCGAGCAGGCGGTGGCCGCGGGCGCCGAGCTCGTGCTCGCGCAGGCGCGCCCGGACGGCGCCGCCGTCGCGCTCGACGACGGCCGCCGCCTGGAGGCCGACCGGGTCGTGTGGGCGTGCGGCGCGTGGCTGCCGGCGCTCTTCCCGGGCCTCGTCACGCTGCGGATCACCCAGCAGGATGTCTTCTACTTCGCGGCCCCCGCGCCGTGGCGTACGCCGGGCGTGCCGGCGTGGATCGACTACGACGCCCCGGCGTACGGCCTGGGCGACCTCGACGGCCGCGGGGTGAAGGTGTGCTCGGACGTCGAGGGTCCGGCCTTCGACGTCGAGCGCGCCGACCGCGTGCCGCTGCCCGAGCACGAGCGACGCGCCCGCCAGCTGCTCGCGGGGCGCTTCCCCGCGCTGGCCGACGCGCCGCTCGCGGGCACGCGCACGTGCCAGTACGAGCTGACGCCCGACACGCGGTTCCTCGTCGCGCCGCACCCCGAGCACGACGGCCGCGTGTGGCTGCTCGGCGGCGGCTCCGGCCACGGCTTCAAGCACGGCCCGGCGCTCGCCGAGGAGGTCGAGCGCCGGCTGTCGGGCGACGAGCCGCCCGACCCGCGCTTCGGCCTGGGCGCGCGCGTGCCCGACCGCGCGCTTCGCACGGCCGGCGCGGCGGCGCGCGCCTGAGCGCGCGCCCGTGGGACGTCAGCGCGGGTCGCTCAGACGCTCGGGCGCGTCGTCGCCGCCCGGTGCCAGAGCAGCGTCCAGAGCGACAGGCGCGTGCGGGCGCGCTCGCGCAGGGTCATCGTCTCCTGGCGCAGCCGCCGGGCGCGGACGTCGAGGAGCGCGACGAGGTCGCGCGACGGGTAGAACGGGTCGGAGATGTAGGCGCGGTCCGCGACGCGCATGGCGGCGCGCATCTCGCCGTCGACCTCGGCGACGACGATGTGACCGTGGGGAAGCCGCGCCCCGTCGAGCTGGGCGAGGCGCCGCAGCGCCTGATCGTCCTCCGCGACGGCGGCGCGGATCGTGATGGCGGCGTCCTCGGTGGCGGGGCGCTCGATGGCGGTGGCGGTGGTCACGGTGGGCTCCTTTTGATCTCTGCCGCCAGGGTCCCATCGCCGCTGTATCAGCGCAAACGATCGTCTTTGAGGGCTCACATCAGTGGCGCTTATGACAGCTCGAGAGTTGCGACGAGCGTCTCGACGAACGCGGCCGTGTCGTGCTCGAGCTGGCGGTAGACGCCGCGGTGGACGCGATGCAGCCGCCCGGCGCCGAAACGGCTCGAGACCGCGCTGTCGCTGAGGCCGAGCGCGCGAAGCTGCGCACGGGAGACGACACCATGCTGGCGCGCGGCGAGCCGCGCGCTGGCGTGGTCACGGCCGGGGGGTTCGGTGAATTGCGGCTCTCCAGCAGGCATGACTCACCGAGCCCTCGCCACGGGTCCAGCGTGGCAGGCGGATCCGCGCGTGTGGCGCACGCACTGCACCAACTCTGCGCGGCACCGGCCACCGCGCTCGTCCGCCCGCGCGGGTCGCGTCCCCGTCGTGCGTCTCATCGTCGCCCGCTGCGAGGTCCGCTACACCGGTCGCCTGCAGGCTGTGCTGCCCGAGGCGCTGCGGCTGCTCATGATCAAGTCCGACGGGTCGGTGATGGTCCACGCCGACACCGGCGGCTTCAAGCCCCAGAACTGGATGACGCCGCCCACGGTCATCGAGGAGTCGCCCGACCACATCGTCGTGCGCAAGCGCGCGGGGGCGAGCGAGGACCGGCTCGACATCCGCATC
>JAXDHC010000210.1:0-7613 GCA_034664705.1 Solirubrobacteraceae bacterium | reverse complement strand
CCGATGTAGTTGTGCTTGAGCGTCCGCGCTTCCTCCTGCGCGAGAACGACGACCTGGCGGGCCCGTTCCGTGAATCGCTCGAACATGCTGCTGGTCCTTCCTGCTGGGGGCTGCCTAGCCTCGGTCGATACGTGGTCCGGTGTCTGTACGGGTGATGGGACGCGAAGTCGCCCGACCCCTCATGTATCGGCCCGAAGGGCGCGATGGATGAGTCATCGGTCTTCCGTCGGCGGGCATACGCCAGTCTACCAACGCCTTCGCTGCCCTCTCGGGGTGCACACACCGAGCGTTCCCGGACGATCCGGGAACTAGCCCCGCGGCAACGCGCCGGGTGCGCCCGCGACGCGCGGCCCTCGTGCGCCGCGCGGACCGATCGCACGGCGGTTCAGAAACAACGGCCCCACTTTGCGCGCTCGGCCCGGCGGCTAAGGCAGGGAAAGCGGCGAAGCACCCGCCGAAGCACCCGCAGTCCGGCCGGGGCGACCCGGCTTCCGTCCGAACGTCCGCAGGGAGACGCTGTGGCTGTCACCGACATCATGGAGCCCACCTACGAGGAGCTGGACCGCGCTCGGTCCGACCGGCGGCTGTTCCGCCGCTACGAGGACGACCGCGATCCCATCGACCGAGCGGCCATCGTCGAGCGGTTCCTCCCGCTCGCCCGCCAGCTCGCCGCGCGCTACCAGCGTCCCGAGGAGCCCTTCGACGTCGTCTTCCAGGTCGCGTGCTTCGGGCTGGTCAAGGCCGTCGACCGCTTCGACGTCGACCGCGGCGTCGCGTTCTCGAGCTACGCGGTCCCGACCATCATGGGCGAGATCAAGCGCCACTTCCGCGATCGCACGTGGGCCGTCCGGGTCCCCCGCGACCTGCAGGAGCTCGCGCTGCGGGTGGACCGCGTCATCGGGGAGCTCACGCGCCAGCTCGGCCGCCAGCCCTCCGTCGAGGAGGTCGCGACCGCCCTCGACGCCTGCCCGGAGGACATCCTCGAGGCGATGCAGGCCTCCAGCGCCTACCGCGCCACGTCGCTGGAGACGCCGCGGGCCGGCGGCGACGACGAGCCCGGCGACACGCTCGGCGACACCGTCGGGATCGTCGACGACGGGTTCACGCGCGCCGAGCAGCGCGCGGTGCTGCAGTCGCTGCTGCGCTCGCTGACGCCGCGCGAGCGCGAGGTCGTCCGCCTGCGGTTCGAGGAGGACCTGACGCAGGCCGCGATCGGCGAGCGGATCGGCGTGTCCCAGATGCAGGTCTCGCGCGTCCTGCGCCAGGCGGTCGCGCGGCTGCGGACGCTCGCGCGCGTCGAGCCGGACTAGACGGTCTGACCCGCGCCGCTCTCGAGCAGCGCCGAGACCGCCGCCTCGTCGACGCCGTGGGCGCGCAGCAGCGCGGCGGCGGGCCCGCCCTCGGCGAGGACGCCGAGCAGCGCGTAGGCCCCGGCGGCGCCGCCCTGGGCGGGCGCGGGCGCCGTGGCGCCGTCCGGCGCCGCCGGACGCGCCGCCGCGGCGGTGGCCGCCTCGCTGAGCGCGCGGACCTCGTCGCGCAGCCGCCGCGGGTCGACGCCGGCGCCGAGCAGCACCCGCATCGCGACGCCGTCGCGCTCGCGCAGGAGCGCGAGCAGGACGTGCTCCGGCCCGACCGTGGTGCGCCCGAGATCGATCGCCTCGCGCAGCGCGCCCGCGAGCGCGTCGCGCGCCGGGGGCGTGACCGGAAGCTGCGGCGGCGAGGGCTCCTCCGGGAGGCCGACGGCGCGCATGACCTGGGCGCGCGCGGCGGCCAGCTCCAGCCCGAGGGCGGCGAGCGCCCGCGCGCCGACCTCGTCGGGCAGGCTCAGGACGCCGAGCAGCAGATGCTCGGTGCCGACGTGGTCGTGGCGGAGCGTCCGGGCCTCCTCCTCCGCCGCGGCGACGACCCGGTTGGCCGCGTCGCTGAAGTCCCCGGCCACGGCGCGCCGCCCGTCAGTCGCGCATGGCCGGGAAGAGGACGACCTCGCGGATCGACCGCCGGCCGGTCATCATCATCACGAGGCGGTCGATGCCGACGCCGACGCCGCCGGTCGGCGGCATCCCGTGCTCCAGCGCGGTGAGGAAGGCCTCGTCGAACGGCTGCGCCTCCTCGTCGCCCTGCGCGGCGTGCCGGGCCTGCGCCTCGAAGCGCGCGCGCTGCTCGTCGGGGTCGTTGAGCTCGGTGAACGCGTTGGCGAACTCCATGCCGTTGGCGAAGGCCTCGAAGCGCTCGACGAGGCCGGGGTCGCCGCGGTGCGCCTTGGCGAACGGCGAGAGCTCGACGGGGTAGTCGATGATGAAGACCGGGTCGGTGATCTCCGGCTCGACGTACTTCGAGAGCAGGTCGTCGACCAGCTGCGCCCAGGTGCGGTCCTCCGTGGGGAGGTCGACCCCGTCGGAGCCCTCGATCGAGGCGACGAGCGCCGCGCGCTCGCGGTCGGCGAGGACGTCGATCCCAGTCCTCTCGAGGATCGCGTCGCGCAGCGTGATCCGCGGCCACGGCGGCTCGAGGTCGGCGTCGCCGCGGTAGCCGCACTCGCGCGCGACGAAGGCGACCATCTCCTCGACCCGGCGCATCTCGTCGGTGTAGTCGGCGTAGGCCTCGTACCACTCGACCATCGTGAACTCGGGGTTGTGCTTGAAGGAGATGCCCTCGTTGCGGAAGTCCTTGCCGAGCTCGTAGACCTTCTCGAGGCCGCCGACGATCAGGCGCTTGAGGTACAGCTCGGTGGCGATGCGCAGGTAGAGCTCGCGGTCCAGCGCGTTGTGGTGCGTCGTGAACGGGCGCGCCAGCGCGCCGCCGTAGAGCGGCTGCAGGACCGGCGTCTCGACCTCGATGAAGCCCTCGTCGTCGAGATAGCGGCGCACCGCGGAGATCGCCTTCGCGCGCATGACGAACAGGTCGCGCGCCTCGGGGTTGGCGATGAGGTCCAGCTCGCGGTGGCGAAAGCGCGTCTCGACGTCCTGGAGGCCGTGGAACTTGTCCGGCGGCGGGCGCAGGCTCTTGGACAGGACCGTGAAGTCCTCCACGCGGAGGCTGAGCTCGCCGCGGCGGGAGCGGAAGGCCAGCCCGTCGACGCCGACGATGTCGCCCAGGTCGAGGTCCAGGAGCTGCGCCATGCGCTCGGGCCCGAGGACGTCGGCCTTCGCCTGCAGCTGGATGCGCCCCGAGCGGCCGTCGAGGTCCAGGAACGCCATGCGCCCCTGGCCACGGCGCGCGTGCAGGCGCCCCGCGACCCGGTAGCGCTCCTCGGAGTCCTCGCCGTCGGGCAGGCCGGCGTGGGCGGCGTGAACCGCCGCCACCGGGACGACGCCCGGGAACTCGTGCGGGTAGGGCTCGATGCCGTCGGCGCGGAGTCGCTCGAGCTTCTCCCGCCGGGTGGCGAGCAGCTCGTCGGCCATCCGCGGCGACCCTACAGACCGACGTCGATCTTGGTGATCTTCAGCTTGCGGGCCGGCCCACGGGGGACCTGCACCGACACGACGTCGTTGCGCTTGTGGCCGATCAGCGCGCGGCCGACGGGCGATTCGTTGGAGAGCTTGCTGTCCGACGGGTTGGCCTCGGCGGAGCCGACGATCGTGAACTTCTGCGACTTGCCGGTCTTCTCGTCCTTGACCGAGACGGTGGAACCGACCTGCACGGAGTCCGTGGAGATGTCCTTGGGATCGACGACCTGCGCCGAACGCAGGCGTTCCTCGAGCTGCGCGATGCGCTGCTCGAGCATCATCTGCTCGTTCTTGGCGTCGTCGTACTCGGAGTTCTCCGAGATGTCGCCGAACTCGCGGGCCTCCTTGATGCGCTCCGCCACCTCGCGGCGGCGGACGGTCTGAAGCTCCTCCAGCTCGTCCTTGAGCTTGATGAGGCCTTCGGGGGTGAGGATGACGTCTCGTGCCATGGGCCTGTTCTCGGTCGCCGGGGACAGAAAACCCCGCTCTCGGCGGGGGATCGCGGCGGATCGGTGGTCTACGCGAGCCGGGCAGTATAGCGCCCGGCTACGCCGCTCTCGGAAGGTCCGAGACGGTGGCCAGGACGGCGCGCGCGTCGTCCACCGCGGAGGTCTGCTGGAGGGCCTCCTGCAGCGCCCGGCCGGCGCCCAGGCGGTCGACGTACCAGGGGTAGAACTTGCGCAGGTACCGCCCCGCGCGATCGGCCCCGAGGTGCTCCACCGCGCGGTCCATGACCCAGTGCAGCTCGGCCACGACCTCCTCGGCGGAGGGCGCGCGATCGGCCGTGCCCAGCACCTCGGAGAACAGCCAGGGGTTGCCGAGCGCGCCGCGGGCGAGCATGACCGCCGCCGCCCCCGTGTGCTCGAAGGCGTGCTGCACCTCCGCGGCGGTGTGCAGGCCGCCGGTGACGATCACCGGCGCCGGGAGGCTCTCGACGAGCCGGGCGGCGAGGTCGTAGTCCGGCGTGCCCCGGTGGTGGACGGCGGCCGAGCGCGGGTGGAAGCCGATCGCGCTCACGCCCGCCTCCTCGACGAGGCGGTGGGCGAGCGCGTAGCCGTCGGTCTCGCCGGGACGCTGGCCGGAGCGCAGCTTCACCGTGACGGGCAGGCCGCTGCCCTCGCGCGCGGCGCGCGCCACGGCCACCGCGGTGTCCGGGTCCTTGATGAGCGCCGCGCCGGCGCCGGTCTTGCAGACCTTCGGGACCGGGCAGCCCATGTTCAGGTCGATGAGGTCCGCGCCGGCCTCCGCGACCGTGGCGGCCGCCGAGCGCATGACGTCGGGGTCCTGACCGAAGAGCTGGATCGAGACCGGCCCGCGCTCGCCGGCGCGCTCGTCGGGGTGGATGCGCAGCATCTCGCCGACGGTCTTCTCGTTGCGGTAGTGGATGCCGAAGCTCGACACCATCTCCGAGACCGCGAGACCGGCGCCGTAGCGCTTGGCCTGGAGGCGCACGAACCAGTTGCCGATCCCCGCGAGGGGCGCGAGGACCACCCGGTTCGGGATGCGGACCGAGCCGATCTGCCAGGGGTCGGTGAGCTTCGGGGTCACGGTCACTGAGGGTAGCTGTGGACCGGCCTCCGCGAGCGCGCGCCGGCCCGGGCCCTCAGACCTGGTTGCGCCCGTGCAGCAGCCACAGGCCGCGCAGCGTCAGCAGGTCGTCGACCTCGTCGATCGTCTCGGTGAACGGGACGATGTGGCCCGCGAGGCCGCCGGTCGCGATCGTCTCGGTGTCCTCCCCCAGCTCGGCGCGCAGGCGCCGGACGATCGCGTCCACCTGGCCGGCGAAGCCGTAGACGATGCCGCTGCGGATCGCGTCGACCGTCGACTTGCCGATCAGCGAGCGCGGGGGCCCGAGCTCGATCTTCGGCAGCGCGGCCGCGCGGTTCGTGAGCGCCTCCATCGAGATCTCGACGCCGGGCGTGATGATCCCGCCGAGGTATTCGCCCTCGGCCGAGACGGGGTCGTAGGTGATCGCGGTGCCGAAGTCCACGACGACGACCGCGCCCTTGACCTTGTCGAACGCGGCGACGGCGTTGACGAGGCGGTCGGCGCCGATCTCGCGCGGGTTGTCGTAGCGGATCGCCATCCCGGTGCGGATGCCGGGGCCCACGACGAGCATCTCGTGGCCGAGGTAGCGCCCGGCCATCGTCGCCCACTCCTGGCCGAGCTGAGGCACCGTCGAGGAGACGATCGAGGCCGTGATGTCGCGCAGCGTGACGCCGCGCAGCTCGAGCAGGCTGCGCAGGGCCGCCCCCAGCTCGTCCGCCGTCGACTCGCGGACGGTCGCGAAGCGCCAGTGCTCCACCAGCTCGTCGTCGCGATAGGTCCCGAAGTGGGTCTGGGTGTTGCCGACGTCCACGACCAGGAGCATGGGCGGGCAGTCTAGGGTTGCGACCGTGAGCATCGAGCTCTACGTCGTCCACGGGTCGCACCCGTGCGCGGCGGTCGAAAGGGCGCTTGAGCTCAAGCGGCTCCCGTTCCGGCGCGTCGAGCTTCCCCCGCCGCTGCACGCGCCCCTGCAGCAGCTGCGCTTCGGCGCGCGCACCGTCCCGGCCATGCGGCTCGCCGGCGTCGAGAAGCTCGTGGGCTCGAGCGCGATCCTGCGGCGCCTCGACGAGATCCGCCCCGACCCGCCGCTGTTCCCACCGGACGGCGAGGCGCGCGCGCTCGTGGAGCGCGCCGAGGAGTGGGGCGAGGAGGTCCTCCAGCCGATCGCCCGCCGGCTGCTGTGGGCGGCGCTGCGGCGGGCGCCCGACGCGCTCGTGGGCTACGCCGAGGGCGCGCGCCTGCCCCTCCCCGCCGCGGCGATCCGCGCCGCCGCGCCCGTCGTGACCCGCATCGAGGCGACGATGAACCGCGCGGTGGACGGCGCCGTGCGCGCCGACCTGCGCAACCTGCCCCGCCACCTCGACCGCATCGACGGCTGGCTCGCCCGCGGCGTCCTCGGCGCCTCGCCGCCGAACGCGGCCGACCTGCAGATCGCCGCCAGCGCGCGCCTCCTGCTCACCGTCGGCGACGCCGCGCCGTTCCTCGCCGGCCGCCCGGCCGAGGCGCACGCGCGCGCGGTGCTGCCGCCCCAGGCGGGCTCGACCCCGCGTGGCACGTTCCCCGCGGACTGGCTCGCGGGATCGCCGCCGCGACCGCGCGGCGCCTGACCGCGCGCGGCTCAGGCCGTGCGCGACAGCGTCAGCGGCGATCCGGCGCGCCGCACGCCCTCGTCGAGGGGCATCGCGGCCAGGCAGTCGGCCAGCCGCCTGCCGTCCGGCGTGGCGAGCCCGAAGTCGAGCTCGAGCAGCGGGATGAGCACGAAGCGCCGCTCCGTCACCTGCTCGTGCGGCAGGCGCAGCCGCTCGGAGGCGTACTCGGTGGCGCCGAGGAGCAGGAGGTCGACGTCGATGGGCCGCGGCCCGTGGCGGACCCCGCCCTCGAGGTCGCGGCCGAGCTCGCGCTCGACCGCCTTGCACGCGTCGAGCAGCTCCTCGGGCCCGAGCTCGGTCTCGATGCGCACGCACGCGTTGAGGAACGGCGGCTGGTCGAGGACCAGGCCGACGGGGTCGGTGTCGTACGTCGACGAGGACTCGAGCACGAGCACGCCGCGCGCGGGCAGCGCGTCGACGGCGGCCTGGAGGTGCGCGCGGCGGTCGCCGACGTTCGATCCGAGGCCGAGGTAGCCGGTCATCGCGGCGGGTCCGGGTCGCCCGTCGTGAGCAGGGCGAGCTGGCGGCTGTGCGCGAGCAGCACGCCGTCGCGGGTCCACAGCTCGCCGTCCTCCTCGAAGAAGCCGCCGGCCGCCGTCGTCGAGCGGAAGACCGCGAGCACGGGCTCGTCCGGCGGCAGGGCGGCCGCGACGCGCGGCGCGCGGAAGTGGACGGTCAGGTCGATCGTCGGCGCCGTGACCGGCGCGCTGAGGCGGACGTAGGGCGACGGCATCCACGCGTCGGCGTACATCGCCAGCGCGACGGCATCGAGGGGGCGCGGCTCGGCGAGGCGCAGCCAGCCGCCGGTCACCGCCTCCTCGGCGCCCGTGAACGGCGCCTGCCCGACGGCGGGGCGGACCTCGAAGCGCTCGAAGATCGGCGGCCGGCCGGGCACCTCGGGCAGCGGCGCGACGGCCTCCGGCGGCGGCGCCGACGGCCGAGCGGCGGCGTACTCGTCCGGCCCGGGGCC
>JAXDHC010000209.1:0-6977 GCA_034664705.1 Solirubrobacteraceae bacterium | reverse complement strand
CTCTGCATCTCGGCGATGCTCACGCCCGAGACGGCCGACAGGTAGCCGGGCACGAGCGGCAGCACGCAGGGCGAGATGAACGACACGAACCCGACCGCGAACGCGGCGATGATCGTCGTGTCGGCCTGGGCGGCGGCGAGCATCGGGGCGGCGGGTCAGGCGCCGAAGCGGGCCAGGTCCTCGTCGAGGCGGCGCGCGTCGGCCGGGCTGAGCTCGGCGGCGCGGTCCTCCTCGACGGCGGGCGCGGAGCGGCGCCGGCGCCAGCGCGGCAGCAGCAGGGCGAGCCCGGCCAGGAGGGCCAGCACGACGGCGGGCGGGACGACGTAGACCGCGAGGCTGAAGCCGGTGCCGGGCGGGGAGGCGAGGATCGCGGGGCCGTAGCGGCGCACGAGCTCGGACTTGATCTGGTCCTTCGTCAGCCCCTGGGCGATCAGCTGCTTGATCTCCCGGCGCTGCTGCGCGGCGCGCGGGGCCTCGGCGATGTTCAGCGGCACGTTGCAGACGTCGCACATGACCTCGTCCTCGAGGTCGTTGAACGATGCCCGGGGGGCCGCGGCCGACGCGGCCGGCGCCATCGCGAGCGCGAGGACGGCGACGAGCGCGAGCAGGCGGGCGAGGGCGGTCATCCGGCCTGCTCAGCGGCGTCGAGCGCCCGGTCGATGAACGGCTGGTCGATCTGGCCGCGCGACATCGCGACGACCTTGCCCGAGCGGTCGATGACGAACGTCTCCGGCAGCTGCGTCGTGCCGTACTGCGGTGCGAGCTTCAGCCGGTCGTCGCGCACGTTGGGGTAGCTCACCTTCTCGTCGCGCACGAACGCGCGCGAGTCGCCCTCGAAATCCTTGTACGTGACCCCCAGCACGGTGCCGCCGTTGCGCTGCAGGCGCCGCTGCGCGCGCTCGAGCACGGGCGCCTCCGCCTTGCACGGCTCGCACCACGAGGCCCAGAAGTTCAGGACGACGACCTTGCCCTCCAGGTCTCCGAGCGCCGTCGCGCGCCCGGCGGCGTCGAGGCTCGGCAGGCGGACGTCGCGGCCCGGCGCCGCTGGGCGCCGACCGGCCGACACGGCCTGGTCGAGCGTGTCGTTGACCTTGCGCCCGGCGACGCCGTAGACGAGCAGGCCGATGAGCGCGGCGGCGAGCACGGCGACCGTGATGGGAACTGCGGAGCGCTTCACAGGGTGCTCAAGGGTAGTCGCCGGACGGTATCGTTCACGCCACACGCGGACGTAGCTCAGTTGGTAGAGCACCAGCTTCCCAAGCTGGGGGTCGCGGGTTCGAGGCCCGTCGTCCGCTCTGGGGCAATCCCGCCCGGCTCAGCCGGTGCAGCGCCGGGAGGCCTGGTGGGCGGGATGGCCTTGAGGCATTCGCCGACACGCGCCGGCGGAACCCCGAGACCCCGCATGGCGGATTGCCCTCTGTCGCACCGTGCGCCACCACCGGCATGGTGCGCCTTCGGCGGGGCCGTCGCGAGCGTGGTTCCCGCAGACCTCGCCGGGCCCCGCGCATGCGCGCGGCCCTCGCGGGGCAGGCTCGCCGTGGGCACACGACGACCTGCGAAGGAGGGACATGTCCGCCCATCACGGCCGCAACGTCGGTGGCGACCACCTGCCGGGCCAGCCCGGCGTCGAGGACGCCATCCAGGAGGCGAACGAGGGTCACCCGACCGGTGACCACGTCGACGACCCCGACGCACCGGAGACCGCCGAGGAGTACGTCGAGCAGCAGCAGGAGAAGCACGAGGGCAAGGGCTGAACGAGCCCGTCCGACCGCGTCGTGGCGGCGCCGCACGGCGGCGGCCGCCCGACGCGACCGCGCCGTCCATCCCGAGCGCCGACGTCCCGTCCGCGGCACCCCCCGGACCGATGGTCCTACTACCGATGTCCCATTGCGCGCCCGACGCCGGTTCGGCCAAGGTCTCGCTTGTCCGGGCCGGACCCCCCGCCGGCCGGAGCAGGCACCGAAGCGAGACCACAGGAACGGAAGGCAAGACCCGCGAGAGCCGCCATCGGCGTGTGTCGTTCTCGCCGGCGACCCCGCATGCCCCACATCCGCCGCATCCGGCCCGCGAAGTCCCCCCGACGTGGCGCCGCGAGGACCAGCCCCCCATCCGCGAGCGTGCCCCGGCCGACCCCCAAGGGCCGGGGCGCTTCGCCGGCGTGCCTCGCGCGCCCCGAGCGCGTGGCGGCCATCCGCCACGCGCTCGCCGTGCTGTCCGCGCTCGTCGTCGTCGCCGCGCTGCCGGCGGCGGCGGGCGCCTCGTCCGGCGACTGCGCGGCCGGCGACGCGCTGTGCTTCGAGGCGCTGCCCGCGGACGCCGCATGGGAGCAGGCGATCGGCCTCGACGCGGTGCCGAACCGCTACCAGGGCGACGGCGTCACGGTGGCCTCGATCGACACCGGCGTCAGGCCCACGCCGAACCTCGGCGCGCGCCTCCTGGCCCGTGTCGACCTCACCGGCGAGGGCGACGGGCTCGACCGCTTCGGCCATGGCACGCACATGGCCGGCCTCATCGCCGGCGACGGGACGACGTCCTCGGAGGCGTTCGAGGGCGCCGCCCCGGAGGCGGGTCTCGTCTCGGTCAAGGTCGCGGGCTGGGACGGCGCCACGGACGTCTCCTCGGTGATCGCCGGCCTGCGGTGGGTCGTGTCCAACCGCGACCGCTTCGGCATCCGCGTCGTGAACCTCTCGTGGGGCACCGACGCCGTCCGCGGCTACGGCGACGACCCGCTGAACCTCGCCGTCGAGCGCGCGTGGCGCGCCGGCCTCGTCGTCGTCGTGTCGGCCGGCAACACCGGTCCGGCGGGCGGCACGGTCGCCAAGCCCGGCGACGACCCCTCCGTGGTCACGGTCGGCGCGGCCGACACGAACGGCACGGCGACGGCGGCGGACGACGCCGTCGCGCCGTTCTCCAGTCGCGGCCCGACGGCCGACGGCACCGCCAAGCCCGACGTGCTGGCGCCGGGCGTGTCGCTGGTGTCCGACCGCGCGCCCGGCTCGACGGTCGACACGTTCCGGCCCGCGGCGCGCGTCGGCCTCTCGCACTTCAAGGGGACGGGGACCTCGCAGGCCTCGGCCGTCGTGGCCGGCGTGGCCGCGCGGCTGCTCGCGGCCAACCCCGCGCTGACGAACGACCAGGTGAAGGGCGTCCTCGTCGCGACGGCCGACCCGGCGCTCGCCGGGGCCGGCGGCGGCGCCGGCATCGTCGACGCGGCCGCGGCGGTCGCCGCCGTCGTGCCGGCGCGGCGCGCCCCGGCGCCGCCCGCGCCGCCGTCGGCCAACGCCGGCCTCGTGCCGGCGACGGGCCGCGGCACGCTCGACGCGAGCCGCGGCACGCAGCGCGTCTACGGCGATCTCGACGGCGACGGCACGCCGGAGCCGCTCGCCGGCGAGCTGGACGCACTCGGAGCGCCCTGGGATGCCGGCGCGTACGCCGACGAGCGCTGGGACCCGGCGACGTGGGCCGCGTCCGCATGGGCGCGGGTGACCGCCGAGAACGCCGGCGCCGTCCGTCCCGCCGCGCGCCGCGGGCCGATCGTCGCCTGGGAGCCGGCGGACTGGGGCGCGACCTCCGCACTGCAGGCCGGCTGGGATGCGCGCTACTGGGGCGCCCGCTACTGGGGCGCCCGGTACTGGGGCGCGCGCTACTGGGGGTCTGCGCTGTGGCCGTAGCGACCGCGGCGGCCCCGCCGCTGCCGGCGGCCGCCCGGATGTTCGTCGGCGCGGTCTCCGCGGCCGGGGTCGCGATGCTCGGGGTCCGCGCCGTCGAGGTGCTCGACGCGCCCGTCGCGGCGCTGCTCGCGACGCTGGCCATCGCCGTGGCCGTCGCCGCCGCCGACCAGTTCACGCTGACGCTGCCCCATGGCGGCGAGGAGGAGCAGTTCTCGCTGGCCGACGCCGCGTGGGTCGCGGCGATCGTCCTCGCCCATCCGGGCGCGCCGACGGTCGGCGCGGCGGCCGGCGCGCTGGGCTGGCAGGCCGCGCGTCGCGTCCCGGCCGCCAAGATCGCCTTCAACGTCGGTCAGGTGGCGCTCGCGCTGACCGCCGCCGAGCTCGTGTGGGGCCTCGCGGACCAGGCGCCGGGCGCCGACCGGCCGGCCGCCTGGGCGCTCGCCGTCGCCGCCGC
Source organism: Solirubrobacteraceae bacterium (assembly GCA_034664705.1). Taxonomy (GTDB): domain Bacteria; phylum Actinomycetota; class Thermoleophilia; order Solirubrobacterales; family Solirubrobacteraceae; genus JAOPZW01. The sequence goes on along the minus strand of JAXDHC010000209.1, from coordinate 2,852 downwards.
GGCGGCCGCCTTCCTCGTCAACGGCTCGACCGTGACGCTCGTGATCGCCCTCGCCACCCGCGAGCCGTTCCGCGGCGTGTTCCTGGGCAGCCTGCGCGTCGCGCTCCTGCAGTGGGTCGGCAACGTCGCGATCGGGCTCCTCGCCGCCGTGGCCTGGCACGCCCATCCCGCCGGGCTGCTGCTCGTCGCCGTCCCGCTCGCGCTCGTCTACCTCGCGTATCGCGAGTGGGTGGCGGGCCTCGTGGAGCGCGAGCAGATGGAGGACATGGCCGCCACCGCGGAGCGCATCGCGCGCGACGGCGACCCGTCCGCCCGCCTGCCGATGATCGGGCGCGAGGGCCGCCTGGCCCACCTCACGGCGAGCCTGAACCGCATGCTCGACCAGCTCGACCGCGCGTTCGGCCGCGACCGGCACCTGATGAAGGAGGCCGCCCAGGAGCTGCATGCCCCGGTGCGGGCGATCCGGCGCGAGCTCGGCGCGATCGACGTGACGGGCGACGCCGAGCAGGCCGCGGCGTGCCGCGAGCACGTGCTCGGCGAGCTCGACCGCGTGGCGCAGGTCCTCGGGGACATGGAGGCCGTCGCGAGCGCCGGCCGGCCGGGCGCCGTGCGCATCGCGCCGGTGGCGGTCGCGCCGTTCCTGGGGCACGTCGGCGACCGGGCGGGGACGCTGCTCCGCGACCGCCTGGTCGTCGCCGAGACGCCGCGCGACGCCGTCGCGCGGCTGGATGCCGAGTGGGTCGAGCGCGCGCTCCTGCACCTCCTGGACAACGCGGCGATCCACGGCCGCCGCGCGTCGGCGGTCGAGCTCCGCGCCGTGCAGGCGTCCGGCGCATGGCGCTTCGAGGTCGCCGACGACGGGGGCGGCGTGCCGGCCGGCCAGGAGGAGGCGGTGTTCGAGCCGTTCTACCGCGCCGTCGCCGGCCCCGGCGGTCCCGGGCTCGGCCTCGCGCTCGTGCGCAGCGTCGCCGAGGCGCACGGCGGCTCCACCGGCGTCCACAACCGCCCGGGCGTGGGCGCGACGTTCTGGCTGCGGGTGCCGGCATGAGCGCGCGCGCGTCGACGCTGCGGCGGATCGTGAGCACGCACCCGTCGCCGACGGCGCCGGCGGGCGACGCGCCGCTGCCCTCGCCGGCGTCCGGGCCGCGCGTGGCGCTCATCCAGTTCGCGGTGTGCAGCATCGCGCTCCTGGTCGTCGCCGGCACGATCGGCGCGGTCGTGCTGCGCCACGTGGCGACGAACGAGGCGCTGCGCGACGCGCGCACGCTGACCGTCGCGCTCAGCCGGGCCGTGATCCGCGACCGGATGACGCCCGCGGTGCTCGGCGGCGACCGCGCGGCGCTCGCGAGCCTGGACCGCGTGATGCGCGAGCGCGTCCTCGGCGACCCGATCATCCGCATCAAGATCTGGACGCCCGACGGGCGGATCGTCTACTCGGACGCCTCGGCGCTGATCGGCCGGCGCTTCGCGCTGCCCGGCGACCTGCGCGAGGCGCTCGAGGCCGGCGCGGCGGCCGCCGCCGTCAGCGACCTCTCGCGCCCGGAGAACCGCCTCGAGCGCAGCCGCGGGCGTCTGGTCGAGGTCTACCTCCCGCTGCGTGGTCCCGGCGGCGACCAGGTCCTCGTCGAGGCCTACCACCCGGCGCGGAACATCGCCTCCGCGGGACACCGCATCTGGCGCAGCCTGCTGCCCGTGCTCCTCGCCGTGCTCGCCGCGCTCGCCGTCGCGCAGATGCCGCTGGCCTGGTTCCTGGCCCGCCGCGTCCGGGCCGAGGAGCGCGAGCGCGAGCGCCTGGCGCGGCGCGCCGACCACGCCCTTGAGGCCGAGCGCCACCGCATCGCCGCCGAGCTGCACGACGGCGTGGTGCAGGACCTGGCCGGCGTCGCCTATGAGCTCCAGGCGGCGGCCGACCGCGCGCCGACGACGGCGGTCGGCGGTGAGCTGGCCCACACGCTGCGGCGCGGCGCCGGCGTCTGCCGCGGCAGCATGCGGGCGCTGCGCGCGCTGCTCCTCGACCTCTATCCGTCCGAGCGCCGCGCGCACGGGCTCGACGACGCCGTCGAGCAGCTCGCGAAGCCGCTGCGCGAGCGCGGCGTCCACGTCGCGGTGGACATCGGCGTCGAGGGGACGCTGCCCACGCCGACCGCGGAGATCCTCTACCGCGCCGCGCAGGAGGCCCTGCGCAACGTCGAGCGCCACGCCGCGGCCCGGACGGCGATCGTCGCGCTGACGGAGGACGTCGGCGACGTGACGCTGGTCATCGAGGACGACGGCCGCGGCATGACCGGCGACAACCTGCGCGAGCAGCACGCCGCCGGCCACATGGGGCTGGCGCTCCTCGCCGACGGCGTGGCCGCGCGGGGCGGCTCGCTGTCGATCGAGTCCGAGCCGGGGGCGGGGACGCGCGTGACGGTCTCGCTGCCGCGGGACGCCGGCGACGAGCCCCGCTCTTCGGAAGTTCTTCACCTCGCTTGAGCGCGGTGTTGCCGGATGCGGGAATGCTGCAGGCATGCTCAGCACCCCAGACGCCCGGTTCCGGACCGGCCGCGCCCGCGCGGCCGAGACCGACGCGCCCGCCCCGGTTCGCTACATCGGCGTCTCGGACTGGTCGGGCCGTGACGTCTGCGTCGAGCGCGACGGCGTCCGCGTGCCGCTGCACGCATGCGGCGACGAGCTGATCGCCGGCTTCTCGTGGGGCTGCCGCGGCATCGCGCCGCGCGAGCTTGCCCGCGCCATCCTCGCCGACGCGACGGGGAGCCCCGCGCTCGCCGAGCGCTACTGCCGGGACTTCACCCACGGGGTCGTCGCCGACCTGCCGCGATGGGGCTTCGAGCTCGACGGCGCCGACGTCC
>JAXDHC010000208.1:0-4862 GCA_034664705.1 Solirubrobacteraceae bacterium | reverse complement strand
TCGATCGAAGAGGTGATCGAGACCCTCGAGGCGCGGGGCATGTCCCTGCGTCCGGGGTAGTCTCCGGAGTCCGATGAGACACCGGCAGGACCGCAGAAAGCTCTCGCGCAGCGCCTCGCACCGCAAGGCGCTGTTCATGAACCTCGCGCGCGAGGTGATCGACCACGAGCGGATCCAGACCACCGAGGCCAAGGCCAAGGCGGTGAAGCCCGAGGTCGAGCGCCTGATCACGCTCGCCAAGCGCGGCGACCTGCACGCCCGCCGCCAGGCGCTCAGCGCGCTCGGCCAGGACAAGTTCACGGTCCACAAGCTCTTCGAGGAGGTCGCTCCGCGCTACGCCGAGCGGCCCGGCGGCTACACCCGCATCCTCAAGCTCGGCCCGCGTCGCAGCGACGCGACCGAGATGGTCTACCTCGAGCTCGTGTAGGGCCCGGGCCGCCGCGCGCGGCCCGCACGCAGAAGCGCCGGCGAGAGATGGCTCCCGCCGGCGCTCTGGCGCTCCGGGTGGGCGGCCGGGTGGCCGCCGACGCGCCACTCCTTCTTCGACGCCGTGTACTGCACGGTCGTCGCGGACAGCCGGTCCGGGGTCGTCGTGACCTGCACCGTGTCGGTGCTCTGGCCGCCGGCGTTCTTCGCGGTGAGCCGGAACGTCAGCGTCTCGTTCTTCTTCGGGAAGCGGAACGTCGGCTTCGCGGTGTCCGCGCGCCGTCAGCGTGACCGCCGTCGTCGTCCCGACGACCTGCTCCCACGAGTAGCCCGTCGTGTTCAGCGACTTCGCGCCGTTCAGCGTCACGACGCTGTCCTGAGCCGCCGACTGGTCGGGCCCGGCGTCGGCCGTCGGCGCGGACGGCGTGTTCGCCAGCACCTTGACGGTGAGGGCGTCCCTCGCCGTCCCGCCGGGGCCGGTGACCGTGAGGCGGCGACGTGGCGAGCATCGCCCATGTCGGCCGATGGGGGGAAGGGTCGTCACCGCCTGTCGGGTGTGCGCGGTTCGCGCAGCCGCGTGTCAGCGCGTCGGCGATTCGCTGAGCGCGGGCTGGGCGTCGCCTGGGAACGAGCGTCCGGACCGCCCGCGCGCGACCCGATAGCCTCGCCGCCGCATGCCGACCGCCCGCCTCGACATCGAGTACGACGGCTCGGCGTTCGCCGGGTGGGCGCGCCAGCCGGGCCGGCGCACGGTGGAGGAGGAGCTCGAGCGTGCGCTCGCGATCGTGCTGCGCGACCCCGTCTCGCTGACGGTGGCGGGGCGCACGGACCGTGGCGTGCACGCCTGGGGCCAGGTCGCGTCGTACGAGGGGGCCGCGGCGAGCACGGTGTCGGTGAACGCGCTGCTCGGCGACGACCTCGGCGTCGTCCGGTGCGCCCCCGCGCCCGACGGCTTCGACGCCCGTCGCCACGCCCGCTCGCGCACGTACTGCTACCGCATCCTGCACCGGCGCGAGCGCTCGCCCTTCGAGCGCGGGCGCGCGCTGTGGTGGCCGCGGCGCATCGACCCCGACGCGCTCGCGCGGTGCGCGGGACTGCTCGCCGGTACGCACGACTTCACGGCGTTCACCCCCACCGAGACCCAGCACGTCCGCTTCGAGCGTGAGGTCCTCGCCGCGCGCTGGGAGGCGCGCGGCGACGTGCTCGAGTTCTGGATCGAGGCCCACACGTTCATGCGCCACATGAACCGCATCCTCGTCGGCACGATGCTCGAGGTGGCCGGCGGCCGGCGCTCGCACGAATCGTTCGCGGCGCTGCTCGAGGGACGCCCGCGGGAGGAGGCGGGGCCGACGGCGCCGCCGCACGGGCTCTACCTCGCGGCGGTCACGTACTGACGACGGTGCGGCACGCGAGGCAGCGCAGCGAGGGCGCGCGGCGGCCGTCCCGACCGGAGCGCGGTCGGGCGCCCCGACTATCCTGAAGCGCCATGCGCGTGCTGCTCACGAACGACGACGGGATCGAGGCCGAGGGGCTCCAGGCGCTGCGGCGCGCCCTGCTGCGCGTGCCCGACATCGAGCTGGCGGTCATCGCGCCGGACGGCAACCGGTCGGCGTTCGCGCGCATGATCACGACCCGCCGGCCGCTGTGGGTGCAGGAGGTCGACTTCGGCGACGGCACCACGGGGTACGCGACCGACGGCACGCCGGTCGACTGCGTGCGCCTGGCCAAGCTCGGCCTGATCGACGGGTTCGAGGCCGACGTCGTGGTCGCGGGCATCAACCACGGCTCGAACCTCGGCGACGACATCACGTACTCGGGCACGGTCGCCGCCGCGCTGGAGGGGATCGTCCTCGGGCTGCCGGGGATCGCCGTGTCCCAGCAGTCGGCCGCGCGCGAGATGGACTTCCGCCTCGGCAGCCAGTTCTCGTTCGAGACGGCGGCCGAGTTCACGGCGCGGGTCGTCGAGCGCCTCGACGACGTGCCGCTCGCCGAGGGCACGCTACTGAACATCAACGTCCCGGCGGGGGAGCCCGCGGGCGTCGACGTCACGCGGCTGGGCAAGCGCATCTACCGCGACGAGCTCAGGCTCGACACCGAGGACGAGGACAAGGGCCGGCGCTACTGGATCTACGGCGCCGACCCGGGGTTCCACGACGAGCCCGGGACCGACCTCGCCGCCATCCACGCCGGCCGCATCGCGGTGACGCCGCTGCACTTCGACCTCACCGACGTGGCGGGCATGGACACGCTGAGCCGCTACGACCTCGCGCGACTGCTCGCGCCGGCCGCGCGCGAGGTCGAGTGACCGCACCGGCGGATGCCGCCGGGCGGGCCGCGGAGCTGCGCGAGCAGCTGCGCCATCACGGATACCGCTACTACGTCCTCGACGATCCCGAGATCGGCGACGCCGAGTACGACGCGCTGATCGACGAGCTGCGACGGCTCGAGGCCGAGCACCCCGAGCTGCTCACGCCGGACTCGCCGACCCAGCGCACCGGCGGCGAGCCGCTCGACCGCCTCGACAAGGTCACGCACCTGCAGCCGATGCTGTCGCTGGCCAATGCGCGCAGCGAGGAGGAGCTGCGCGCCTGGATCGACCGGATGCGCAACCACCTCGCGCGCGAGGGCATCGAGGCGCCCGAGTTCCGCTACGTCGCCGAGCCCAAGATCGACGGCCTCGCGATCTCGCTGCTCTACCGCGACGGCGTCCTCGAGCGCGGCGCGACGCGCGGCAACGGCGAGATCGGCGAGGACGTCACCCACAACCTGCGCACGATCCCCACGATCCCGCTGCGGATCGACGATGCGCCACCGCTGCTCGAGGTGCGCGGCGAGGTCTACATGTCGCTCAGCGACTTCGCCGCGCTGAACGAGCGCCGGGCCGAGCAGGGGCTGTCGACGTTCATGAACCCGCGCAACGCGGCGGCCGGGACGATCCGCCAGCTGGACCCCAGGCTGGCGGCCGAGCGACCGCTGTCCATGTGGTGCTACGCGGTCGGCGCCACCGAGGGGATCGCCTTCACGAGCCACTGGGAGGCGCTGCACTGGCTGCGCGACCACGGCTTCCGCGTGAACGGCGACGTCCGCGTGCTCGAGTCCGAGGACGAGGTCGTGCGTCAGTGCCGCGCCTGGCAGGAGCGCCGCGGCGCGCTCGACTTCGAGATCGACGGCGTGGTGGTCAAGGTCGACGACGTCGAGCTGCAGCGCCGCCTCGGCGTCGTCGGGCGCGACCCGCGCTGGGCGATCGCGTGGAAGTTCCCGCCGACGACCGCGGTCACCACCCTGCAGGACGTCAGCTGGAACGTCGGGAAGTTCGGCGACCTGCATCCGTTCGCGGTGCTGACGCCGGTCCACGTCGGTGGCGTGACGGTGAAGCTCGCGACGCTGCACAACGAGGAGGACCTCGCCCGCAAGGACCTGCGCGTGGGCGACGAGGTCATCGTCCTGCGCGCGGGCGACGTGATCCCGCAGGTCCTCTCGCCGGCGCCGCATGCCGTGGAGCGCCCTGATCGCGGGCCGCTGCCCAAGCCGCCGGAGCGCTGCCCGTCGTGCGACACGCCCACGGTGAAGGAGCCCGGCGCGGTCTTCACGCGGTGCCCGAACCGCACCGGCTGCCCGGGGCAGCAGTTCCAGCTGCTCAAGCACTTCGCCTCGCGCGGGGCGATGGACGTCGACGGCCTCGGCGAGGAGCGCGTCCTCCAGCTCCAGCGGGCCGGGCTCGTGCGCAACGCCGCCGACCTCTACCGCCTCACGGTCGAGCAGCTCACCGAGCTCGAGGGCTTCGGCGAGGTCAGCGCGACGCGCCTCGTCGACGCGATCGCCGCCTCGCGCGAGCGCCCATTCGGCCGCGTGCTGTTCGCGGTCGGCCTCGAGGAGGTCGGCTTCGTCACCGGCCGCAACCTCGCGCAGCAGTTCCGGTCGATCGACGCGCTCATGGCGGCCACGCCGGAGCAGATCGCCGAGACGCCGGGGGTCGGGGCGAAGATGGCGGAGACGATCGCCGCCCAGCTCGCCGAGCCGCACATGCAGGCGCTGGTCGCCGATCTGCGCGCGCAGGGCCTCCAGTTCGAGGTCGAGGGGTCGCCGCCCGGCGAGGGGCCGCTGGCCGGCAAGACGTTCGTCCTCACCGGCACGCTGCCCGACCTCACGCGCGAGGACGCGACCGCGCGCATCACGGCGGCCGGCGGCCGCGTCACGTCGTCGGTGTCGAAGAAGACCGACTACGTCGTCGCGGGCGCGACGCCCGGCTCGAAGCTCGAGAAGGCCGAGCGCCTCGGCGTCGCCGTCCTCGACGAGGCGGGGCTCCTCGGGCTCCTGGACGGCGATGGCGCATCCGCGTGACCGCCACGAGATCGGCGAGGAGCCCGACGAGCGCTTCACGCTCGCCAACGAGCGCACGTATCTCGCGTGGATCCGCACGGCGCTCGCCCTGATCG
>JAXDHC010000207.1:0-5201 GCA_034664705.1 Solirubrobacteraceae bacterium | reverse complement strand
CGGTCGCCAGGCCCGCCGCCACCATCCCCATCGGGATCGCGATCGGGAAGTTCCACGGCGAGACGACGCCGACGACGCCCCGCGCGCCGTAGTGCATCTCGTTGCGCTCGCCGGGGACCTGGAAGAGGTCCTTGGCGCGCTCGAGCGCGATCGCGCCGCGCGCGTAGTACTCGAGGAAGTCGATCGCCTCGCAGACGTCGGCGTCGGCCTCGCCCCACGGCTTGGCGCACTCGCGGACCTCCAGCGCGGCGAGCTCGGCGCGGCGCTCGCGCAGCCACGCCGCCGCGCGCACGAGGATCTCCGCGCGGCGTGCCGCCGGCGCCCGCGACCCCGGCCCGAAGGCCGCGCCGGCGGCGCCCACGGCGGCGTCGGCCTCCGCCTCGCTCGCCATCGCCGCGACCGCGACGACGCGGGCGGGGGCGCCGGGGTCGGTGGAGACGAGCTCGTCGCCCTCGCGGCGCTCGTCGCCGATCCAGACCGGGACGCGCAGCGGGAGGCGGCGCTCGACGGCCTCCATCCCCGCGGCGAGCGTCTCGCGCGCCGCGGCGCGGCGCAGCTCGAGGACCGGCTCGTTGCGGAAGGGCGGCAGCGGGCTCACGGGGCGGCGAGGAGCTCCTCGAGCGGCCGGCCGCTCGCCTGCTCGGCGAGGAAGCTCTCGTTGCTGGTGTTCTCGAGCAGCCGCCGCACGAGGTAGGCCATGCCGGCGACGAGGTCGCCGACCGGGCAGTACGTCCGGACGCGCAGACCGCGCGCGGCGAGCGCGTGCTGGAGGTCGTCGCCGAGGCCGCGCAGGACCTGGAACTCCACGTCGCCGTCGGCCGCGCCGGCCGCGCGGTTGGCGGCGACCGCGTGGGCGACCGAGCGCAGGTTGTGCGACGCGATGGCGGGCCGCACGGCCGGCCGCGCCTGCAGCAGCCGGAGCGTGAGCGCCTCGAAGTTGCGGTCCGAGTCGGCCTTGACCTCGAAGACCGGCGCGCTCCAGCCGTGCTGGCGGGCCTCGACGACCTCGTGGTCCCAGTAGGCGCCCTTGACGAGGCGCACGACGAGCGGGTGCGCGCGCGGGCACGACTCGGCCCAGCCGACGATGCGCTCGGCCAGCTCGGGCGAGTCGCGCAGGTAGGCCTGCAGCACGATGCCGGCCGACGGGCCGCCGCGGAACTCCTCCTCGGAGAGCAGCTCGAGGACGAGGTCGGTCACCGCCTCGTGCGAGTCGAAGGACTCCATGTCGATGTGCAGGTGCGCGCCGACGCGGTCGGCGTGGCGCAGCAGGTCGCGCAGGCGCGTCGCCGCGTCGCGCTTGCCGAGCTCGGGCGCGTCCGGGCGCAGGAGCGGCGTCAGGGCGCTCACCTTCACGGACAGGTTGGCCCGCGGGATTGGCCCGAGCGAGTCCTCCTCGAGCAGCGGGCGCGCGGGCAGGCGGCGGTAGACCTCGGCGAGGTCGTCGAGCGCGCCCGCGCATCGGCGCGCGTAGCGGTCGGCCTCCGGGGCGGTCACCGTCGCCTCGCCGAGCAGGTCCACCGACGTCGCGACGCCGTCGCGCCACAGCTCCTCGAGCACGCCGGTGGCGTCGCGGGGCGTCTCGCCGACGATGAACCGGTGCGCCATGTGGCGGACGCCCGCGGCCGCGGCGGCCCCCAGCGCGGCGCGGCCGGCGCGGCTTGAGCCCATGCGCATCGCGGCCTGCAGCGGCGGCGGGCGGTCGCCGACCTCGTCGAGGAAGCCCGTGAGGTGGCGCGCGAGGTCGTCGAGGTTGCGGCAGGCGGGCACGACGTCGACGAAGCGGAACAGCGCGGCGCGCAGCTCGGCGCCCTGCGAGGCGAGGTCCATGGCGCGGTCGTCGAGGACCTTCATCGGGTGGCGCGCGTGCCCGGGCAGGGCGGCCGCGAGGTCGCGCCCAACCGCGAGGATGTCGCCCTCGAGCGCGCCCGTGCTCACCCTCGCGACGATACCTGCCGGACCGGGCATACTCGGCCCATGCGGATCGCCGTCGCCGCCGACGAGCGCACGGGCATCGCCGATGCCGTCGTGGAGGAGCTGCGCCGCCGCGGCCACGAGCCGCTGGTCCACGGCGCGCTGGCCGCGGGCGACCGCGCCGACTGGGCGTGGTCGTCGGAGGCGGCGGCGCGCGACGTCGCCGATGGCCGCGCCGAGCAGGCGGTCGTCTGCTGCTGGACCGGGACCGGCGCGTCGATCGCCGCCAACAAGGTCGCGGGGGTGCGCGCGGCGCTCTGCGCGGACGCCCCGACCGCGGCCGGCGCGCGCCGGTGGAACGACGCGAACGTCCTGGCCCTGAGCCTGCGCCTCACCACCGAGGCGCAGCTTGGCGAGATCCTCGACGCGTGGTTCGCCGCGGAGCCCAGCGCCGAGGCCGACGACACGGCGAACGTCGCGCACCTCGGCGAGATCGAGGGCGCGTAACGACGGCGATGGTCACCGCGCACGCCGATCACGTCGGCAGCCTCCTGCGGCCCCGCGGCCTGCTCGCCGCGCGCCGCGCGGCCGCGGCGGGCGAGATGGCGCCGCCGGCGTTCAAGGCGCTCGAGGACCTCGCCGTGCTCGGCGCCATCCGGATGCAGGAGGACGCCGGCTGCCCGGTCGTGACCGACGGCGAGCTGCGCCGCGAGTCCTTCCAGAGCGAGCTCGTCGCCGCCGTCGACGGCTTCGAGGGCGTGACCATCGACGCGTGGCTGTGGGGCGCCTGGCACTCCGAGGAGCTGGGGGACAAGACGGTCGAGCGCCCGCCGGGGGTGGCCGTCGTCGACCGCCTCCGCCGGCGCCGCAGCCTCGCCGCGGAGGAGCTGACGTTCGTGCGCTCGCACACCGACCGCATCCCGAAGGTCACGCTCCCGAGCCCGACGCTGTTCGCCAACCTATGGGACCCCGAGCGCTCGCGCGGCGCCTATCCGACCTTCGACGCGTTCATGGAGGACGTCGTCGCCATCCTCGTCGACGAGGTGCGGGAGCTCGCGCGCCTCGGCGCGACCTACCTGCAGCTCGACGCGCCGCACTACCCCCTGCTGATCGACCCGGCCTGGCGCGCGTTCTACGAGGAGCGCGGCTGGCCGCTGCAGCGCTGGCTGTCGTACGGCGTCGAGCTCGACAACGCGGTGATCGACGCCGCGTCCGGCGTCACCTTCGGCTTTCACCTGTGCCGCGGCAACCAGGACTCCCGCTGGCTGGTGGCCGGCGGCTACGACGACATCGCCGCCCCGATCTTCGGGCGCGTCCACGCCGACCGTTTCCTGCTCGAGTACGACGACGAGCGCTCCGGCACCTTCGACCCGCTGCGCCTCGTCCCCGACGACACGCAGGTCATCCTCGGCCTCGTGACGACCAAGGGCCCGCGCGCCGAGACCGACGACGAGCTCGAGCGGCGGGTGCGCGAGGCGGCCGCGATCGTGGACCTCGAGCGCCTCGGGATCGGCACGCAGTGCGGCTTCTCCACCTCGGTCGTCGGCAACGCGCTCACGCCCGACGACCAGCGCCACAAGCTCGAGACGATCGCCCGCGTCGCCGAGCGCATCTGGGGCTAGCGAGCGCGGGCGCCGCGTCGGCCGTGGCTACGCTCGCTCGACCATGCCCGACCACCCCAACGTCCTCGAGCCGACCTGGGACGCCGAGCGGCCCGACCCGCCGTTCTCCGCGCGCGCGATGCGCGCGGGGGCGAACGCCGGCGCGCAGGAGCTCGGCGCGACCCTCTACGAGCCGGCCCCTGGCGGCGCCGTGTCGCCGTACCACCTGCACCACGCGAACGAGGAGCTGCTGATCGTGCTGGCCGGGCGTCCGGAGGTCCGCACGCCGGCCGGCCGCGAGCGGCTCGAGCCGGGCGCCGTCGTGGCCTTCCCGCGCACCGTCCTCACCGTGACCGGACCGCAGGGTGGCAAGGCGTTCCCCGGGGGGAGCGACGTGCCGCTGCCCGACACGGTCGCGGGGGCGATGCGGACCGAGGCGCGCGAGGGCTGACGCGGCGCGTCGCGGCGCTCAGCCGCGGATGATGCCGAGCACCTCGTCGCGGCGGCGCTCCATGTCCTCCTCGGACACGAGCGACTCGAGCGTGAGGCGCAGCAGCGGCTCGGTGTTCGACGGGCGCACGTTGAAGTGCCAGTCGTCGTAGTCGATCGAGACGCCGTCGAGGTGGGAGATCTCGGCGTCGGCGTAGCGCTCCTCGAGCTCGCGCATCTTCGCCTCTCCGTCGGCGACCTCCGAGTTGATCTCGCCCGAGATGAAGTATTTCGAGCGCAGGGGCTGCAGCAGCTCGCTGAGCTTCTTGCCCTCGACCGACAGCTTCTCGAGCATCAGCAGCGCCGGCACGGTGCCCGAGTCGGCGTTGTAGAAGTCGTGGAAGTAGTAGTGGCCGGAGACCTCGCCGCCGAAGATCGCGCCCTCGTCGCGCATGCGCGTCTTGAAGAAGGCGTGCCCGACGCGGTTGGCGTGGGCGGTGCCGCCGGCCGCCGCGACGACGTCGGGCACCGCGCGGGACGCGCGCACGTCGTAGAGGATCGCCGAACCCGGCTTCTTGGCGAGCAGGTGCTCGGCGAAGATCGCCGTCAGGAAGTCGCCGTCGACGAAGCGGCCGGTGTCGTCGATGAAGAAGCAGCGGTCCGCGTCGCCGTCCCAGGCGATGCCGAGGTCGGCGCCGCTCTCGCGGACCTTGTCCATGATGAACCGGCGGTTCTCCTCGAGCATCGGGTTGGGCTCGTGGTCGGGGAACTCGCCGTCGGGCTCGAAGTACGTCGTCACGAGGTCGAGCGGCAGGCGCTCCAGCAGCGGCCCGACCATCGGCCCGGCCATCCCGTTGCCGCCGTCCACGACGACCTTCAGCGGCTTGACCTTCTCGGGGTCGATGAACCGCATCGCCGCCTCCTGGAACTCGCCGTAGACGTCGACGTCCTCCGAGGAGCCCGACCCGGACCCGCCCGCCGCATCCCCCAGGCCCTCCTCGATCATCCGGCGCATGTCCTGGATGCCCTCGTCCCCGGACAGCGCGATCGCGCCCTCGCGCACGAGCTTCGCGCCCGTGTAGGCCTTCGGGTTGTGCGAGGCCGTGCACATGAGCCCGCCGTCCAGCCCGCGGGAGCCGACGAGGAAGTAGAGCATCTCGGTGCCGACCTGCCCGGCGTCGAGGACGTGGGCGCCCTCGGAGGTCATGCCCGCCTTGTAGCGCTCGCTGAGCGCGGGCGCGGTCAGGCGCATGTCGCGCC
>JAXDHC010000206.1:0-8804 GCA_034664705.1 Solirubrobacteraceae bacterium | reverse complement strand
CGGCGTGACCGCCCGCCAGCGCGTCGGCCAGCGCCCGCGCGGCGCCCGGCGCGGCCCGGCCGAGGTCGGCGCCCCAGCGCGCGCGGCGCGCGGCCAGCAGGCGGCCCATCGCCCACGGCCCCGCGGTCGCCGCCGCGACCGCGGCCACGGGCCCCGCCAACAGCCAGCCCGCCCCGAGCAGCGTCGCGGCAGCGGTGAGCGCCAGCCGCCGGCGTTCCGGCGGGGTCGGCTCGCGGCCCTGCCGCCCGGCGGCGCGCAGCGGGCCGAGGACGGCCGAAGCCGCCCGCGCGACGCTCGCCTGCTCGATGGCCGCGATCGTCTCCCAGGCGCCCGCGACGGCCAGCGCTCCGGCGAGGCCGGCCATGACCGGCGCCAGGGTCGTCATTGTCACGCGGCCTCCGCGAGGCGCTGCGCGAGGCCGTCGCCCATCGGCGCACGCCACACCGGCCGCTCGCCCCGCATCCCGTAGAGCTCGCGGGTCGCCGGCCCGCCCGCGACGCGCACGACCTCGGCGACCGCGACGACGCGCCTGGTCCCGCCCGGCCCGCGGGCCTGATGGACCACGAGGTCGATGGCGTCGGCGACCTGCTCGCGCACCGCCGCGTGCGGAAGGCCGACGCCCGCCATCAGCGCGAGCGTCTCGAGGCGGCGCAGCGCCTCCTCGGCCGAGCCGGCGTGCACGGTGCACAGCGAGCCGTCGTGGCCGGTCGTCATCGCGCTCAGCATGTCCAGCGCCTCCGCGCCCCGGACCTCGCCGACGACGATGCGGTCGGGGCGCATGCGCAGCGCGTTGCGCACGAGGCGGCGGATCGTGACCTCGCCGCGCCCCTCGACGCTCGGCGGACGCGCCTCCAGGCGCACCACGTGCGGCTGCTGCAGGCGCAGCTCGGCGGTGTCCTCGATCGTCACGACGCGCTCGTCGGCGGGCACGAACGCCGAGAGCGCGTTCAGGGTCGTGGTCTTGCCCGAGCCCGTGCCACCGCTGACGAGGATGTTCAGCCGGCCCCGGACGGCGCCGGCGAGGACGTCGCGCAGCGGCGGCGACCAGGTGCCCAGCGCGACGAGATCGTCGGCGCTCAGGCCGCGCGGGCGGAACCGCCGGATCGTGAGGACCGGCCCGTCGAGCGCCAGCGGCGGGATGACGACGTTCACCCGCGACCCGTCGGGCATCCGCGCGTCGCAGAGCGGCTCGGACTCGTCGACGCGGCGCCCGAGCGGCGCGAGGATGCGCTCGATCGCGTGGCGGACGTCGTCGTCGGCGGCGAAGCCGACCTCCGTGCGCTCCAGGCGCCCGCCGCGCTCGACCCACACCGGCCCGGCGCCGTTGACCATCACCTCGTCGACGGCCGGGTCGCGCAGCAGCGGCTCGAGCGGGCCGAGGCCGAACGAGCGCTCCGCGATCCGCGCCGCCAGCTCTCCCCGCGCCGCGGGATCGAGCAGCGCCGCCTCGCGATCCACGAGTGCGCGGATGCGCTCGTGCAGATCGCCCTCGGCGGCCCCCGCCTCGGCGATCAGCCGCCCGCGCAGGGCGGCGGCCAGATCGTCGATCGCGGTGGCCCGGGCGGCGGAGTCCATGCCTCCGCTAGGGCCCGGGCCGGCCCGACTCGCCCCCCAGGGGGGCGCCGCGGGTCCCTAGGACCGCGGCCAGACCAGGTTGGTAGCGCTGTCGCCGAGCTTCGGCGCCGCCCCGGCCGGCGCCCACGGCTCCGAGAAGGGGACGTAGCGCGAGCACGTCCGCGAGTCGGGGTTGGGCAGGCACGGGTTGTAGACGTGCACCCAGCGCAGCGTGGCGTCGCGCGAGATCTCGTTGACGTTGCTGATGTCGTCGTGGTCCTGGTCGTCGGTGCCGTCGGCGATCCCGTCGCCGTCGGAGTCCTGCACGATGAACGACGTCTCGTAGAGGGGCGCCGCGCCGGGCCGGCCCGCGAACTGCTTCTCGCCCTGGTACTTGGCGGCCCACCACGAGATGATCATCGGGCCGTGGGTCTCCTCCCAGTTCGTGAGGCCGTCGGCGTCCGCGTCCTTCTCGTCGTCGGTCAGGAAGCCGTCGCCGTCGCGGTCGAGGGCGATGCCGCCGATCACGGACAGGCGAGCGGTCCGGTCAGCGGAGTTCGTCGTCCCCGTGCTGTCCTGGTCGCCATCGCTGTAGCTCAGGGGCAGGCGGGCGCCGGTGTTCCGCCAGAGGATGTACTCCTCGCGCAGCGTCATGCCGTCGCCGTCGAAGTCGAAGCCGGTGTCGTCGCCGTTCAGCGGGTTCGGATACGGCGCGGTCTTCGGGAAGCTCACGACCGCGCGGTTGCCGTTCAGGTCGTAGGCCGACTCGTACTCGAAGCCGTCGGTGAGGCCGTCCGCGTCGCTGTCGAGGTTGCAGCGATCGGTGCCGATCGTCGCCTCGACGGCGTCGGGGAGCAGGTCGTTGTCGTCGTCGGCGTCCGTGGCGTCGGGCGTGCCGTCGGCGTCGCAGTCCGGCGGCGGCGGGGGCGGCGTCGCGGCGGACGCGGCGGGCGTCGACGCGGCGGCCGGGGCCGTCGCGGCCGCGGGCGTCGTTGCGCCGGCGGAGGCGGAGGCCGGAGCGGCCTGCGCCGCGATCACCGGAGACTCCTTCGCCGGCGTGTACGCCTTGCTCAGCTTGCGGGCGAGGACGCGGAGGCGGAACCGGGTCGCGACCGGCTGGCCGGCCGTGGTCTTGAGGAAGGTCCCGAGCTTCGCCGGGACCTGGATGACGAGGCGCGTCGTCGTCGCGCTCTGCGCCTTGACGAAGACCGCCCGCTGGCCGTCGGCCTTGAAGACGACGGTGTTGCGGTTCTTGCCCTTCAGGAAGCCGGTTCCCCGGATGGTCATCTTGTCGCCGACGCGGAGCTTCAGCGGCGTGACGGAGACGACGCGCGGCGTCGCGGGCGCCGAGGAGCGCTTCGCGGCGTCGGCGGTCGCCGGGACGACGGCGAGCGCGGCGCAGACGAGGAGGAGCAGGCGGGGAACGGAGACACGCATGGTCTTGCGCGAATCGGCCTCGTTAGCCGAAGCCTTGATGGCCCGCAAGGCCTGGCTGGACAGGTGACCGATGTTCAGAGCCGTCCGGAGACCCGCAGGCCCTGCGCGCCGCGCCGGCGGTCCCGCGGATCGCGGGCCAGGACGCGCACCTCGCGGGCGAAGCTCTGGGCCGCGGCGAGATACACCGCCTGGCGCACGCTGACGCGCAACTCGAGCGCGAGACGCGGCAGGCCGGAGTCCGGCCCGTCGCCGCCCGCGGCGGCCGGCGCGGCGCCGAGGACCTCGACGTCCTCGAGGGCGAGGGTGGTCGAGCCGGAGCCGGTCGACCCCTCGCGGGTGACGAGGACGTCCACGCGCACGCCCGGCGCGACCGCATCGGCGGCGCCCACCGCGACGACCTGCGCCACGCGCTCGCCGGCCCGCAGCGACGGGCCCGCGGGCTCGGGCTCGCCGGCGCCGTCGTCGACGAGGGCGGCGTCGAGGTCCGTGCCGGCCGGGATCGCCACGGCGGCGCGCAGTCCGGCCACCTCGCGCGGGGAGCGGAACGCGCCGGCGGGCGCGTAGCGCGCAGGCACGTGACGGACGGCGAGCGCCCGCGCGTCCAGGGCCGCGCCCGCGGCGACGCCCCTGGCGGCGACGAGGACGGGCACCGCCGGGCCGATCTGGCGGCGGATCTCGGCCTCGCGACCCGAGACGTCGGCGGCCGCCAGCGCGCCGAGCACGAGCGCGAGGCCGATCAGGACCGCCGCGCGACGGCGGCGGACCCGTTCCGGGCGGGGCGCGCCGGCGTCGCTCGTCACCGCGCTCCGCCCCCGCGCCGGCCGGCCAGCTCGATCTCGCCGGGCCACGCCGGAAGCTCGATCGCGACGCGCGCGCCCTGACCGCTCGGCGCGGCGACGATGCAGCCGCCGTGCCGCGCGACGATGTCGCACGCGATCGCCAGGCCGCGCCCACGGCGCCCCCGCCCCGCCCGGGCGCGCGCGGCGAGCTCGGCGACGGGCGCCGGCAGGCCCGGCCCCTCGTCGCTGACCTCGATGCGCACCCGTTGCCCGACCGACCGCGCGCGCACCCGCACCGTGCCGGCGCCGTGCTCGAAGGCGTTGGCCAGCACGTTGCCGACGGCCTGGGCGAGGCGCACCCGGTCGCCGCGCACGAGCGCGGTCCCCGGCGTGGGGGCCACGTCCAGGCCGCAGCCGAAGACGGGCGCGACCGCGATCCACGTGTCGGCCTGATGGGCGAGCAGGTCGCCGACGTCGACGATGTCCTCGCGGTCGGCGACCCGCCGGCCATGGCGCGCGGCGGCGAGGTCGTCGAGGGCCAGACCCGCGCGCCGCAGCTCGATCTCGACGGCGGCCAGCCGCGTGGGCGGGGCCTCGCCGTGACGCCGGCTCGCGTGCAGGGCCAGGTGCGCCGCGGCGAGCGGCCCGCGCAGCTCGTGGCACGCGCGTGCCACGAGCTCGCGCCGGCGCCGCAGCTCGCCCCACGCGGCCGCCGACGCGGCGAGCGCGACCGCGGCGACGACCCAGCCGAGCGCGGCGGCGGTCACGACCCCGCCGGCCCGTCGACGAGGCGATAGCCGACGCCCCACACGTTCACGATGAACGCGTCGCCGTGCGCGCCGAGCTTCGTCCGCAGGCGGCACGCGTGCGAGTCCAGCGTCCGGGTCGTGCCGATGTGGCGAAAGCCCCAGATGCTGCGCAGCAGCTCCTCCTTCGTGTAGACCCGCGTCGGCTCCGTGGCCAGCGTGCGCACGAGCGCGAACTCCTTCTGCGACAGCGGCAGCCGCTCGCCGCGCAGCCGCGCGATCCGCGACGTCGGATCGATCTCGAGCTCGCCGACGCGGATGCGCCCGGCGCCCTCGCGCTGGCCCGACCGGCGCAGCAGCGCCCGCACGCGGCCCCGCAGCTCGGGATAGGAGAACGGCTTGCACACGTAGTCGTCGGCGCCCCGCTCGAAGCCGCGCACGCGATCGAGCTCGCCGGCGCGGCCGGTCAGCAGCAGCACCGGCGTGGAGGGATCGACGCGCGAGGCGACGCCGTCGGCGGTGCGGACGCGGCGCAGCAGCTCGTAGCCCGAGGCGTCGGGGAGCCCGACGTCGACCACGGCGAGATCGGGGAACTTCGTCTCCATCAGGCGCAGGCCGTCGGCCGCGGAGCCCGCCACGAGCAGCTCGTAGCCGTCGGCGGTGAGGTTGTCGGCCAGGAAGGTCCTCGTCGCGGCGTCGTCCTCGACGACGAGGATCGTGGGCGCATCGTCTCCGGTCATGCCTCCACTAGCCCGACGGCGGGCGGACCTCTCCCCCTCCGCGGCGCGTACGCTCGCGCCCATGTACGCGCGCTGGGTGTTCCTCCCGGTGCTCGGGGCGCCGCTCGCCCACGCCCCGGTGCTGGGCCTCGACCTCCTGCCCCGCCTTCGGCGGCCGATCGACGGCGGGCGCACGCTCGGCGGTCGCCGCCTCCTCGGCGACAACAAGACCTGGCGCGGCGCCGCGGCGATGTCCGCCGGCGTCGCGGTCGCCGCGGCGGCGCTGTCGCGCGTGCCCTCCTACCGGGCGCGCCTCCCGCCAGAGCTGCGTCGTGCCGGCCCCGCGCGCTGGGGCGCGCTGCTCGCGCTCGCCACCGTGGGCGGGGAGCTGCCGAACAGCTTCCTCAAGCGCCGCCTCGGCATCGCGCCCGGCGGGCACCGCGCATCGGCGGGCGGCGTCGTGCTGTCCGTGGTCGACCAGGCCGACGTCGTGCTCGCCGCCTGGCTGCTCCTGGCGCCGGTGTGGCGGATGCCCGCCCGCGAGGTGGCCGAGGGCTTCGCCGTCGTCGCCGCGGCGCACCTCCCGGTCAACCTGGCCGGCTACGCGCTCGGCGTCCGCTCGACGCCGATCTGAGCGCTGCGACCCGACGCCCGGGCTGCAAATTCGATTTCAGACGATGTGCGCGGGCAGGGATCGCCCTTAGGATGCCGACGGCCCTCACCGAGTCCGTTGCGGCGGGGCCGGACTTCCCATGGACACGACCCGCCGCGGCAACTACGACTCCGGAGAGGACTTCGTCCTCGAGTACGGAGAGCTCCGATTCACGTTCAACGAGCGTGACTTCATGGAGCGCTGCGAGCAGGCGGCCCTGAAGCTCGGGTTCGTGTCCGGGCGCCTCGACGAGCAGGAGCTCGAGGATCTCGTCAACCTCGCGGTCAACGGCGAGATCAACGACGCCGCCTCGGCGCTCGGCGAGCACGTGAACGACTGCTGGCCCGAGCTCGTCGGGCCCAGCGACCGCTCGCTCGTGCACTGGCTGCGCCGGCTCGTCTTCCGCTCCGCGTGGCTGGACCAGCGCGTCAAGGAAGGCGAGCTCGACGTCAGCTTCGAGGCCGACAGCCAGACGTTCTCGTACGTGCAGCCCGACCGCGGCGGCCAGCCGGTCGAGCTCGCCCCCGAGCCCTCGTGGGGCCGGGTGGCCTACGTGCCCCGCTGATCGAGGGCCTCGGCGCGCGCCTGGGCGATCGCCTTGGCGCCCTCCTCCCCCACGAGCCGCTCGGGCTTGAGCGTCCCGCTGGCGAGCACGTCGAGGGCCGGGAAGCGGCCCGCCGCGGTGAGCGCCGGGTCCAGCACGACGACCGTCGTCTCGCCGCCGAGCGGCACGGACGACGTCGCGATCACCGTCAGCGTGCCGCCGTCGACGATCGCCCGCGCCGCCGCGAGGACGCGACGCGCGGTCGCCGCGGGCACGCCGTCGAGCGAGTCGATGACGAGCACGGCGTGACCGCCGCGGGCGGCGATGCGCTTGGAGGTCTCCAGGCAGCGGTCGATGGCCTGCGCCTGGGCGTCCGCGCTGGCGCCCATGTGCGCCACGGTGGACGGCGCGATCGCGCCCTCCGCCCAGTCACCGGCCTCCTCCGGGCGCACGCCCGCGAGGACCACCGCGACCTCGAGCTCCTCGCGGCCGGCGAGGGTGTCGGCGATCCGCCGCAGGGCCTCGCTCTTGCCCGCCCGCGGGCCGCCGGCGATCGTGACCCGCGAGCCGCGCCCGAACGGCGCAAGCCACTCGATCGCGCGCTGCGTCGCGTCCTCGCCGTCGAGCGCGAGGCGCTCGGTCGGCCACGTGGCGCGAAGGTCGTCGTACGGCGTGCCCTCGGCGACCTCGTCGGCGGGCGCGCCGTTGATGGTGTCCACTCGCACGAGCGACGGGTAGCGCTCCGAGCGCCGCGGCCGGCGCACCGGCCCGGCGACGCGGTCGCCGTCGACGAGCTCGCAGCGACGGACCTGCGCCGCGGAGATGTAGACGTCCTCGTCGGAGGCGTCGGGCGGCGAGACGCGCACGAAGCCCGACCCGTTCGTCAGCAGCTCCACGACGCCCTCGACGCTCTGCTCGCGGTCGCCGTCGCGGTCGCGGTCCCGATCGCCGACGCGCTCGCGGTCACCGCCGCGCTCACGGTCACCACGGCGCTCGCGGTCACCACGGCCCTCGCGGTCACCGCCACGCTCGCGGTCGCCGCCACGCTCGCGGTCACCGCCACGCTCACGGTCGCCGCCGCGCTCACGGTCCCGCCCCCGCCCGCGGGTCCGGCGCGCCGGGCGCTCGTCCTCCTCATCCTCGTCCTCCACCTTGACGAGCTCGGTCTCGACCTCGACGGCCTCGACCTCGACGACATCGACCTCGTCAATCTCGTCGACCTCGACCTCGTCGACCTCCGCCTCGGCGGACTCGGACTCGGACTCCTCATCCTCGAGCACGGGCTTCGCGCGCCCGCGGCCGCCGCGCCGGCGGCGCGGCCGGGCCTCGGGCTCGGCGGCCGCCTCGTCGACGATCGCCTCGCTCGGCGCCTCGGCGTCGTCGCCGCCCTGGTGGACGACGATGCGGTCGATGAGGTCGGCCTTCCGCAGGCGGCGGAAGCCGTCGAGCCCGAGCTCGGACGCGATGGCGTGCAGGTCGGCGAGCGGACTCGCCTCGAGCGCGGTGCGCGAGAGGACTGACATTGGGGGGCTCCTTGGTGACGTCGGTGTCGGTCGGCGTCCAGCCGCGTTGTGTCAGCGGCCGGCGACCCGGTTCGACGAGGACCCTAGCGGTCGGCGGCGACAGGTTGCGCGTCGACCAGCCCGCGCAGCCACTCGGCGAACTCCGGCCGGCTGCGCCAGTCCTCCTCGAACGCCGCGATCCCGGAGGTCGTGAGCGGATGGTCGAGCATCTGGCGCAGCACCTTCGCCGGCAGCGTCGCGACCTCACAGCCGAGGCGCGCGGCGGTGACCACGTGCTCCGGGTGGCGGATGGAGGCGGCGAGCACCTGGGTCGTCACGCCCGCGGGCCGCAGCGTGGCGACGATCTCCTCCACGACGTGCGCCGAGTCCACCGAGATGTCGTCGAGGCGCCCCATGAAGCAGGAGACGTACGTCGCGCCGGCCTCCGCCGTCAGCAGGGCCTGGGTCGGCGAGAACACGAGCGTCATGTTGACCGGGATGCCGTCGGCCGACAGCTCGCGCGTGGCCGCCAGCCCCGCCGGCGAGAACGGCACCTTCACGACGACGTGCTCGTGCAGGCTGCGCAGCGCGCGCCCCTCGGCGACCATCTCGCGCGGCTCACGCGAGACGACCTCCGCCGAGACCGGGCCGCCGACGAGGTCGCAGATCCGGCGGATGATGTCGCCGGGGTCGCCCGCGGCCTTGGCGAGCAGCGTCGGGTTGGTGGTCGCGCCGGAGAGGACGCCCCACGCGGCGATCTCCTCCACGTCGGCGACGGATCCGGTGTCGATGAAGAGCCTCATGGCATGGACCGTACCCGGATCCACTTCAGGTCCTCGTCGTCCGCGTCGAACGCGTCCAGCTCTTCATC
>JAXDHC010000205.1:0-4022 GCA_034664705.1 Solirubrobacteraceae bacterium | reverse complement strand
GTGCAGCTCCTCGAGGCGCTCGCGCAGCTGCGGCGAGGCGTCGTAGGCGCGCTCGTAGCGGTCCCAGCGCCAGTACCACAGCTCGCAGTCCGGCACCTCGGCCGTGATCGCGCGCGCGAGCTGGTACTGGAGCACGTGGAAGATCACGACGACGCGCGGCGTGCCGACGCGCCGGGTGAGCGAGCGCACGAGCCGGCGCGCCTGGCGGGCGGCCAGGCCGTCCCCGATCGCCGGGGGCAGGCGGCCGAAGGCGCCGTACGGCAGCCGCGGCGGATCGACCGCGACGACGCCGCTCGCGCGCAGCAGGTCCTCGGCCTGGTCGCGCAGGATGAAGCGCTCCAGCGGGGTGGGCAGGAGGAGGACGGCGATCGGGCGGTCTTCGGTCGGACGGGGCGGACCCACGGCGGCGCAGCGTAGTCGTCGGCCGCGGGGCGCGCCCGCCGTGGTGGATACCGTGCCGGGCCGTGGGGAGCCTCCTCAAGCGCCTGGCGGCGTCGGGCACGGCCTACCAGGCCTCGAGCGTGGTGGCGGCGGCGCTGGCGCTGTTCACGCTGCCGCTCTACACCCGTCACCTCACGCGCGCCGACCTCGGCTACGCCGAGACGCTGCTCACGGTGATCATCCTCGTCAGCATCCTGCTGCGCTTCGGGATCGGCGAGGCGTTCGTGCGGTTCTACTTCGACGACCCCGACGAGGAGCGTCGCGCGCGGCTCGCGAGCACGACGACCGGGTTCGTCCTCGTCACGACGACGGTCGCGGCGCTCGTCGCCGTGGCCCTCGCCGGCCCGCTGAGCGAGCTGCTGCTCGGGATCCGCGACGCGACGCTCGTCTCGTTCGGCGTGCTCGGCCTGTGGGCGTTCTCGAACCTCGAGGTGGCCTACGCGCTGCTGCGCGTCGACGAGCGCCGGCGCGCGTACCTCGCCGCCTCGGTGTGCAACGTGCTGCTGACCGTCGCGCTCACCGTCACGCTCGTCGTCGGCCTCGATGAGGGCGCGCGCGGCTACGTGCTGGGCAACTACGCGGCCTCGACGGTCGTCCTGCTCGCGCTGTGGGCGTTCCCGCTGCGCCGGCGCATCGGCCTGACGCTGCGCGCGCCGCGGACGATCGGGCCCATGCTGCGGTTCGGGGCCCCGACGGTGCCCGCCGACGCGGCGGTGTTCGCGCTGAACGTCATCGACCGCGCCTACCTCCTGCGGGCCGAAAGCCCGGCGGCGGCCGGCCTCTACGCCGTGTCGGTGAAGCTCGCGACGGTCGTCATCGTCGCCGTGCGCGGCTTCCAGCTCGCGTGGCCGCCGCTGGCGTACTCGATCGCCGACGAGGGGCAGGCGCGGCGCCTGTACGCGCTCGTCACGACGGCGTACGTGCTGGTCACCGGCTTCGTGGTCGCCGGCCTGACGCTGCTCGGGCGCTGGGTCGTGCGGCTGCTCGCCTCGGAGGAGTTCTTCGCCGCCCACGAGGCGCTGCCGTGGGTGGCGCTCGGGTGGGCGCTGTACGGGCTGTTCCTCGTGTTCGTGACCATCGCGGGCCGCGCGAAGGTCACGACCCGCACGTTCCCCGCGGCCGCGGCCGGGCTGGCGGTGAACGTCGTCACGCTCGTGGCGCTCGTCGGTCCGCTGGGGATCGCCGGCGCCGGGATCGCCCTGTGCGCTTCGTACCTGGTGATGCTCGTCGTCGTCCACCTGCTCACGCGCCGCCTGTTCGCCGTGCCGTTCGAGTGGGGGCGGCTGCTGCGGATCGTCGCCGTGGTCGGCGGCGTCGCGGTCGCCGGCGAGCTCCTCCTGCCGGCCGAGGGGGTCGAGGGGTTCGTCACGCGCGCGCTCGCCCTGGCGGCCATCCCGGTGCTCCTGGTGTCAGCGCGCGTGTTCTCCGCCGAGGAGATCGCCAGCTTCCGCGCCGCGCTGCGTTCGCGATGACATGCACGCCTTCTTGCGCAGCATCCCGCTGGCCCTCCTGGCCGCGCTCGTCCTCGCCGCGCCCGCATCGGCGGCCGGCGGCCAGGTCCTCGTCAAGTTCGCTCCGGGCGTCACCGACGCCCAGCAGGCCGCCCTCGTCGGCACCGCCCGGCTGGGCGGCACGATCAACGGCCTCGGCGTGCGCGTCGTGCCCACCGCCGGCGATCCGGCGGCGCTCGCCGCGGCGCTCGACGGCCGCCCCGAGGTCGTCTACGCCGAGGTCGACAGGCCCATGCGGCTGCTCGCCACGCCGAACGACCCGCGCTTCCCCGAGCTCTACGGCCTGAACAACGTCGGCCAGACGGGCGGGACCCCCGACGCCGACATCGACGCGCCCGAGGGCTGGGACCTCGCCGGCCTCGGCGCGTTCCCGGCGACCGGCGGCGTGAAGGTCGGCATCGTCGACACCGGCATCCTGCAGACGCACGAGGACCTCGCGGGCAAGACCGTCGACTGCGCGCGCTCGCAGGGCACGCTGGTCCTCGCCGGCTCGATCCAGGTCGGCTCGTGCGCCGACGACAACGGCCACGGCACGCACGTCGCCGGCACGATCGCCGGCATCGCGAACAACGCCCGCGGCGTCGCGGGCGTCGCGTTCGACTCGCCGCTGGCCATCTGCAAGGCGCTCGGCGGCCCGCTCGGGACGGGCTCGACCGCCGACGTGGCGAACTGCATCACGTGGGAGGCCGACCGCGCCGTGAAGGTCATGTCGATGAGCCTGGGCGGCGGCGACTCCACCACGCTGCGCGACGCGGTCCGCTACGCCGCGGCCCGCGACGTGCTGATCGTCGCGGCGGCCGGCAACGACGGCGATGCCACGCTGAACTACCCGGCCGCGTACGCCGAGGTGGTCTCCGTGGCCGCGACCGACAACCGCGACCAGCGCGCCTCGTTCTCCAACGCCAACGCCGACGTCGAGATCGCCGCGCCGGGCGTCAACGTCCTCTCGACCTACAACGACGGCGGCTATCGCACGCTGTCGGGCACGTCGATGGCGACGCCGCACGTCTCCGGCGTCTGGGCGATCATCCGCACGAATACCCCGGCGCTCACCGCCGCCCAGGCGCGCTCGAAGCTCGACGCGTCGGTGGACGACAAGGGTGCCGCCGGTCGCGACCCGTCCTACGGCTTCGGCCGCGTGAACCTCAGCAAGGCGGCGAGCTAGGCCCAGCCAGATCGCGGGCGCCGGTCACAGCCGGCGCCCGCGGTTGTGCTCGATCGCCGCCTCGCGAAGCCCCTCGCCGCGGTGCGGGCGCAGCGTCGCGGTGACGTGGCGCCAGTAGCGCCGCGCGCTGTGGCCGGGGACGACGAGCGCGGCGAGCGAGCGGATCGCGTACGCCCACGCCGTGAGCGCGCGCACCAGGGCCGCCGCCAGCGGCGAGTGGTGCTTGCGCATGTAGCGGTCGCGGTTGCGCGACAGCTCGACGATCCGCCGGTCGGGCGTGGCGCCCGTCGACAGCTGCTCGTGGTGGACGGCCACCGCCTCGGGGACGTAGAGCGTGCTCCAGCCGGCGTCGCGCAGGCGCTTGCAGAAGTCGACCTCGTCGGAGTAGACGAAGAACGCGGGGTCGAAGTAGCCGATCGCCCGCGCGCTCTCGACGCGCACGAGCAGCGCCGCCGACTGCGCCCAGTCGACCTCGCGCAGGCGCTCCCCGCGGCTCTGGACGGTGAGCCGGCGGTGGAGGAAGAGCGCGCCGACGAGCGCCGTCGCCGGGGACGGGAAGCGCCACGCGCTCGACTGCACCTCGCCGTCGGGGCGCAGCAGGCGCGCGCCCGCCGCCGCCGCCCGCGGGTGCGCCTCCAGCGCCGCGTACAGCGCGGCGACCGCGCCGGGGCGCAGCTCCGAGTCCTCGTTGAGCAGCAGGGCATAGCGCCCGCGGGCGCGCTGCAGGAGCGCGGTGTCGTTCTCGCCCTTGCCGCGCCGCTGGCGCAGCGCGATGAGCTCGGTGACGACCGGATGCGCCCGCGCCGCGCCCGCCGACCCGTCGCGCGAGGCGTTGTCGAGGACGAGCACCTCGGTCGCGAAGGGCAGGCCCTCGCGCTCGGCCGCGATCGCGTCCAGGCAGCGGA
>JAXDHC010000204.1:0-6197 GCA_034664705.1 Solirubrobacteraceae bacterium | reverse complement strand
GAGGACCGGGAGATGTGGACCTACTGGTACCTCCAGGAGGGCGAGATCGACGTCGACCCGGCGAGCTTCGTCACCGCCGCGGGCGCCCCGTCACCCGTGCTCCACGTCGACAGCGACGCCGAGCTGCGCGACGACGACGGCGCCCTCGTCACCGACGAGCCGTGGGGCATCTACGTCAAGCCCGACCGCCACAGCGTCCAGGGCGGCGCCGCCCCGATCCCCAAGGGCCACGACTTCACCGTCGACCCGTACCCCACGGGCTCGGTCGACCCCGGCTTCGCGGGCATGTGGACGGCGGCCCTCTCGCACTGCCTGAAGCGCTTCGAGGGCAGCCGCGCGAAGTACCGCCAGGTCCGCTCGGGCGGCGTCGGCGCGTTCACCGTCGACAACTTCCCCGTGTTCGACTACATGCGCCCGAACGTCTACGTCGCCGCGGACTCCAACCACGGCTACAAGATGATCGCCGTCGGCCGCGAGATCGCCCGCGTCCTCACCGGCGAGCACTCGACGCTCCTGCACCCCTTCCGCTACGAGCGCTTCGCCACCGGCGACCTGCACCCGGTGAGCCACAGCCCGTACCCCTGGAGCTAACGGCGGTCTCCGGCCCAGCCCAAGCCCGACCGACGTCGGGGGCTCGTCGTCGCCATGCCTTCTACGATGCGCGGTCGCGTATGGGAAATGCCGACGACATGCTGGCCGTGGCCGCCTCCCGGGCCGAGGACCTCGCGGCGCCGGGGCTCGACCCGCGACCACGGCGCAAGGTCGCCGTGCTGGCGTGCATGGACACCCGGATCGACCTCTTCCCGATGCTCGGCCTGCAGCGCGGCGACGCGCACATCATCCGCAACGCCGGCGGACTGGTGACCGACGACGCCATCCGCTCGCTCAGCGCCTCGCAGAGGCTGCTCGGCACCGAGGAGATCGTCGTCGTCATGCACCACGGCTGCGGCCTCCATGGGGCGTCCGAGGATCGGTTCGCGCAGTCGCTCGCCGCCGACGGGGTCCTGCCGAACTGGCGGCTCGGCGCCTTCGACGACATCGACGCGACGCTGCGCCACAGCCTGGCGCGGCTGCGCGCGAGCCCGGAGCTCACCGCCCGCGACCACGTCCGCGGCTTCGTCTTCGACCCGGAGACCGGAGCGCTGCGCGAGGTCGAGACGGACCCGGCGTAGGCCCCGCCGAGGCGCGTCAGCGCGGCGCGCCCCCGAGCGCCCGCGACAGCTCGCGCGCGGCGTCCAGCAGCGCCGGCAGCACCGTCTGCCGGCGCTCGGCCGTCAGCCGCGCCGCCGGCCCCTGCAGCCCGAGGACCGCGTGCAGCTCGCCCGTCCGGCCGAACACCGGCGCGGCGAGCGCGTTGAGGTCGGGCTCGCGCTCGCGCTCGGCCTCGGCCCAGCCCCGGGCGCGCACGCCCGCGATCTCGTCGCCCAGCGCGTCGGCGTCGACGATGGTCTGGTCGGTGAACGCGGCGAGCTCGCCCGGCGGGGGAGCGTCGCCCCCGAACGCGAGCACGACCTTCCCCGCCGCGGTGGCGTGCCCGACGCTCGGTCGCCCGAGCCGCGCGACGCTCACCACGCTGGACTCCGCCGGGATGAAGTCGACCGTCACGGCCTCCGCGCCGCCGGGCACCGACAGCGTGGCCGTCTCGCCGGTCTCGGCCACGAGCGCCCGCAGCCGCGGCCGGGCGAGCTCGCGCACGTCCAGCCGGGCGAGCACGCCGTCGGCGAGAGCGACGAGGCGCAGCCCGAGCCGGTACGGGCCGCCGGCGGGCGCGCGCTCGACCATGCGGCCGCGCTCGAGCGTCGCGAGCAGCCGCGAGGCGGTGCTCGCGTTCACGCCGATGCGCCGGGCGAGCTCGTTGACGCCCAGTCCGTCCGGGCTCTGGGCGAGCGCGTCGAGCAGCGCGAGCGCCCGCCCCACGGAGGCGACGGGCCGCCCGCCGGACTGCTCGCGATCGTCGGTCATGGACGTGACATTGTGCCTTCACGGGACGCGTACCCTGTGTGCATGGAGGCGAGCACCCCAGCCGGCGGCTATTTCGGCCGCGCCCTCGTCGTCGACCTCTCGGACGGCGGCGCCGAGCACCTGCCCCTGAGCGACGACGTCCTGCGCGCGTACATCGGCGGCGCGGGGCTCGGCACGTGGCTCATGCACCGCCTCGCCCCGGTGGGCGTCGACCCGCTCGGGCCCGAGGCGCCGCTCGCCTTCGTCTTCTCGCCGCTCGTCGGCACGCCGCTGACGACGAGCGCGAAGTTCGCCGTCGTCGCGAAGTCGCCGCTGACCGGGATGCTCAACGACGCGCTCGCCTCGAGCCACTTCGCGATCGCCGGCAAGCTCACCGGCAACGACGCGATCGTCGTGCGCGGCGCCTGCGCCGCGCCGTCGGTGCTCCTCGTCGACGGCGACGGCGCGCGCCTGGAGCCGGCGGGCGACCTCTGGGGGCTGTCCGCCGGCGAGGCCGAGGAGCGCCTGCGCGAGCGCCTGGGCAAGGCCTGGCGCGTGGCGTCGATCGGCCCCGCGGGCGAGCGCCTCGTCAAGTACGCGACCGTGTCCCACGACGGCCGGCACGCCGGCCGTGGCGGCCTGGGCGCCGTCCTCGGCTCCAAGCTGCTGAAGGCCGTCGCGGTGCGCCCGGCGACGAAGGTCGCCTCGGCCGACCCGGCCGCGGTGCTCGCCGCCGCGCGTGACCTGCGCACGCGCTCCTTCGGCCCGGCGACCGCGAAGTACCGCGAGCTCGGCACGCTCGCCAACCTCCTGGCCTTCAACGCGATCGCCACGCTGCCCACGCGCAACTTCCAGGAGTCCACGTTCACCGACGCGCCGCGCCTGGCCGCCGAGGACCTCGCCGAGGCCCGCGGCGTCGCCCGCGACAGCTGCGCGTCGTGCTCGATCGGCTGTGAGCACATCTACAAGGGCGCGGGCGGGAAGCAGACTCGTGTGGAGTACGAGAACGTCTTCGCGCTCGGCCCGCTGTGCGGCGTCTCCGACCCGGACGCCGTGCTCGAGGCCAGCTCGCGGTGCGACGAGCTCGGCCTCGACACGATCTCGGCGGGCGGGACGATCGCCTGGGCGATGGAGTGCGCCGAGCGCGGGCTGATCGACGCGCCCTGGCTGCGCTTCGGCGACGCCGGCGCGCTGCTGCGCGCGCTCGAGGAGATCGGCGCGCGCGAGGGCCTCGGCGCGCTGCTGGCCGAGGGCTCACGCGCGGCCGCCGCGGAGGTCGGGCAGGGCTCGATCGCGTTCGCCCCGCAGGTGAAGGGCCTCGAGCTGCCGGGCTACGAGCCGCGCACGCTGCAGGCGATGGCGCTCGGCCTGGCCGTGAACGCCCGCGGCGCCGACCACAACCGCTCCGGCGCCTACGAGGCGGACCTCTCGGGCCGCTTCGACCGCATGGCGGGCGGCGACGCGCACGTCGCGGCGGCCATCGAGACCGAGGACCGTGCGGCGGTCATGGACTCGATGATCCTCTGCAAGTTCCTGCGGGGCGTGTTCACCGAGCCGTATCCGGAGTGGGCGCGGCTGCTGACCGCCGTGACAGGCTGGGACGTCGACGGGGACGAGCTCGAGGCGACCGCCCGGCGGATCGTCATGGCCAAGCGCGCGTTCAACGCCCGCGAAGGCTGGACCCGCGCCGACGACACCCTTCCGGAGCGCTTCCTGACCGAGGGCCTCGAGGTCGCGTCGGGCCGTGAGGCGGCGCTCACTTCAGAGCGACTTGACTCTATGATCCACGCCTACTACGTCGCCCGGGGTCTAAGTTCCGATGGCCTGCCGTCGGAGGAGCAGCTCGCAGAGCTTCGCCTCGACGCGCTGGTCCATTGACCCATAACGATGTGTCTACTTCGCACATAGCCAAGCCGGTTCGATCAAGGAGATATTGAGGCAACCGTGGCCATCTCCCCGCCAGCCCCCACCGAGATCCGCACCGTCGCGCTCAGCATCGACGGGCAAGAGCTCACCGTCGCCGAGGGCACGACGATCTGGCAGGCCGCCAAGGACGCCGGGATCGAGATCCCCGTCCTGTGCCATGACGAGCGCTACGACCCGGTCGGCGTGTGCCGCATGTGCGTCGTCGACGTCGGCGCGCGGGTCTATGCCGCGTCGTGCGTCCGCCCGTGCGAGGACGGGATGGAGGTCAAGACGGTCACGGAGGACCTCGACCAGCACCGCGCGAAGCTGACGGAGCTGCTCTTCGTCGACCAGCCGGCCGCCGACGAGGACCCGAAGGAGACGAAGACGGCGGACAACGAGCTGCTCGTCCTCGTCCGCCGGTACGGCGTCAAGCAGGACGAGAGCCCGCTGCCACGCGGCCGCGGACGGGGCGAGGACCACTCGAACCCCGTCATCTCGGTCAGCCACGACGCATGCATCCTCTGCGACCGCTGCGTCCGTGCGTGCGACGACATCCAGGGCAATGACGTCATCGGCCGCTCGGGCAAGGGCTATACGACCCGCATCGCGTTCGACCTGAACGACCCGATGGGCGAGTCGTCGTGCGTGACCTGCGGCGAGTGCGTCGCGGCCTGCCCGACAGGTGCCCTGACGAACAAGCCGATCCGCAACATCCCGATCCAGCCGCGCGAGAAGCTGCGGCAGGTCGACACGGTCTGCCCGTACTGCGGCGTCGGCTGCGCACTGACGTTCCACGTCGACGACGAGCGCGGGGCGATCTCGTTCGCCGAGGGCCGGGAGCAGCCGGGCAACCAGGGCCGCCTCTGCGTGAAGGGCCGCTACGGCTGGGACTACTCCGCCTCGCCGCAGCGCCTCACCGTTCCCCTGATCCGTCGCGAGAGCAGCTACCCGAAGGGCGCGCTGTCCAACGACGTGCGAGCCGACGACGCCGGCCACGGCAAGCGCAAGCCGGGCGGCCTCGTGGACTACAACGAGGTCCTCCCGCACTTCCGCGAGGCGACGTGGGAGGAGGCGCTCGACCTCACCGGGCGGCGGCTCAAGGAGATCCACGCCGCCGGCGGCCCCGGCTCCATCGCCGGCTTCGGGTCGGCGAAGTGCTCCAACGAGGAGGCCTACCTCTTCCAGAAGCTCATCCGGGCGGGCTTCGGCACGAACAACGTCGACCACTGCACGCGCCTGTGCCACGCGTCGAGCGTCGCGGCCCTGTTCGAGGGCGTCGGGTCCGGCGCCGTCTCGACCACGTACGGCGACATCATCAACGCCGACGTCGCGATCCTCGCGGGCACGAACACGACGGCCAACCACCCGGTCGCGTCGTCGTTCTTCAAGCAGGCCCGCCGCCGCGGCACCAAGCTCATCGTCGTCGACCCGCGGCGCGAGCGCATCGCCGACCACGCCGACGTCTACTGCCAGATCAAGCCCGGCACGGACGTCGCCTTCTACAACGGCGTGATGCACGAGGTGATCAACCTCGGCCTCGTGGACCGCGAGTTCATCGCGGAGCGCACCTCCGGCTACGGCGAGCTGGCCAAGATCGTCAAGGAGTACCCGCCGGAGCGCGCTGCCCAGATCTGCGGGGTGGACGCCGACCGGATCCGCCTCGTCGCGCGGCTCTGGGGCGAGGGCGCCGCCGGCGTCATCTACTGGGGCATGGGCATCTCCCAGCACACGACGGGCACAGACAACGCGCGGTGCCTCATCGCGATGTGCTCGATCACCGGCCACGTCGGCCGTCCCGGCACCGGCCTGCACCCCCTCCGCGGCCAGAACAACGTGCAGGGCGCCTCGGACGCCGGCCTGATCCCGATGATGTATCCGGACTACCAGCCGGTCGACGCCCCCGGCGTGCGTGAGCGCTTCGAGGAGGCCTGGGGCCGGGATCTGGACCCGAACCGCGGCCTGACGGTCACCGAGATCGTCGGCTCGGCGCTGCAGGGCGGCGTCCGCGGCATGTACATGATGGGCGAGAACCCGTTCCTGTCGGACCCGAACATCAACAAGGTCCGCAAGGCGCTCTCCAAGCTCGAGTTCCTCGTGGTGCAGGACATCTTCCTGACCGAGACGGCCGAGTTCGCAGACGTGATCCTGCCCGCCACGACCTTCATCGAGAAGGAGGGCACGTACACGAACACCGACCGCCGCGTGCAGCGCGGGCGCAAGGTGCTCGATGCGCCCGGCGAGGCGCGCGAGGACTGGCGGATCATCCAGGACCTCTCCAACCGGGTGGGCCTGGAGATGAGCTACGACCACCCGAGCGAGATCTTCGACGAGCTCGTGTCGGTGATGCC
>JAXDHC010000203.1:0-3719 GCA_034664705.1 Solirubrobacteraceae bacterium | reverse complement strand
GAAGCCGATCGCGATGATGACCATCCACGGCGCGATGACCATGGCCAGGAAGGCGAGGAACACCGTGACGCTGTTGACCATCTCGGTCGCGAACGTGCCGACGTAGACGAGGATCACGGCGAGCACGGCCACGACGAGCGTCGCCTGCACGCGGCTCAGCCTGGGCACGATCGACGACATGTCCAGCCCGGTTCCGTACATGTTGATCGTGCCCTGCGCGGTGCCGGCGACGAGGCCGATGAACATGACCGCGGGCACGTACCACGTCGGCGAGGCCGCGACGACGCCGTCGACGTACGGCGCCGCCTTGTCCGAGAACACCGCCGCGGTGTACGTCCCGAACAGGAACGGCACGCCCATCCCGAGGAACGCCCCGAGGCCCGTGTAGACGAGCAGCGAGCGGTTGCTGTGGCGGCGCGGCGAGATGTAGCGCGCCCAGTCGCCGACGAACGGCCCGTAGGACATGATCGTGCTGCAGGCGCCCAGCGCTCCGAGGATCCACGTCGGCCAGAACGAGCCGAGCAGGTACTCGCCGCCCTTGTAGCCCGGGTCGAAGTCGCCGGCGTAGACGAACACCCCGATGACCATGAGCACGCCGACGGTCGGGACCATGAGCTTCTGGACCGCGAGCATGTTCGCGTGCCCGAGCACCGCGATGACGGTGATGACGACGCTGATGATGGCGTATCCGATGATCCGCACGACGTCGGAGTCGGCCGTGCCGAACAGCTTCGCGCTGCCGGCGACGAGCGCGTCCCCGCCGGTCCAGACGCTGAGCGCGGCGAACGCGAGCGCCCCGAACAGGCCGAGGAGCGACCCGACGATCCGCCCGACGACGCCGAAGTGGGCGCCGCTCGAGACGGGGTTGTTCGTCCCGGTGTGCGGGGCGAGGAGGCTCATCGGCGCGAGCAGGAGCGCGCCGACGGCCGAGCCGACGACGATCGCGCTGACCGAGCTCCACCAGCCGAGCCCGAAGGCGATCGGCAGCCACCCGATCACGATGATGCTGTACGTGATCGAGCCTCCGAAGAGGATCCAGGAGATGTTCGCCGGCCGGGAGTGGCGGTGCTCCTCCGGGATGTAGTCGATGCCGTGGGCCTCGACGCGGCCGAGCGCGTCGTTCGCGGCGGTTCGGATCGCGCTCATGCGCGAGCCTCCGCCGGTCCCAGCCGGTCGATGCAGTCAGTCCGTCGCCTGTGGACGCAGACCATCTCAGCCTCTCTCGTTCATGACACAGGGGAGATGCCAAAAAGGTTTGGCACCTGGACGCGTCGGGCAAGCTAAGACGTTTTGGCAGCCCTGTCAAGCTTCGCGGTCGTCGAGACGCCCAGCCGGTCGCGCCGACGCCCTCCACTCGGACGCGATCAACCGGTACAACACTCCTGATGCCGCCCAACATCCGCGACGTCGCCGAGGCGGCGGGCGTGTCGGTCACCACGGTCTCCCACGCCCTCAGCGGCCGCGGCCGGGTGGCGGCCGCCACCCGCCACCGCGTCCTGCGGATCGCCGAGGACGTTGGCTACACCGCCAACGCCCACGCCCAGCGGCTGGTGTCCGGGCGCAGCCGCACGCTGGCGATCCAGATCGCCGGCTTCTCGAGCGACGACAGCCCCCAGCTGCTGCCCGACGCCGCCTTCTTCCTCGACGTGCTCAACGGCGCGGCCGGCGCCGCGGCCGCCCGCGAATACGAGCTCGTCCTCGCGCCGCACGATCTCGATCCGCGGCGCACCCAGGCGCTCGCCATCGACGGCGCCGTCGTGGTCGACCCCCATGGCGACGAGCCGCTGCTCAGCCGGCTGCCCGAGCGCGGCATCCCCGTCGTCACGACCGGGCGCCCCACCCGCGGCGCGGTGCGCTTCCCGTGGGTCGACAACGACCACGCGGGCCTGACGGTGCGCATGCTCGAGCACTTCGCCGAGATGGGCTACGAGCGCCCCGCCGTCATCGCGACGACGCGCAGCCGGT
This sequence comes from Solirubrobacteraceae bacterium, assembly GCA_034664705.1. Lineage (GTDB taxonomy): Bacteria > Actinomycetota > Thermoleophilia > Solirubrobacterales > Solirubrobacteraceae > JAOPZW01. The sequence goes on along the minus strand of JAXDHC010000203.1, from coordinate 1,754 downwards.
CCTACGTCGCCGACATCGTCGACGCCTACGGCCGGTGGTCGCGCGAGCGCGGGCTGCGCCCGGTCACGGTCGAGCTCGCCGAGCCGCCCACCGAGCGCGCCGCGGCGCGCGCGGCGCAGCGCCTGCTGACGCGGGCGAAGCCGCCCGATGCGGTGTACGCGACGTACGACCGCCTCGCGCTCGGCGTCCTGCGCCAGGCGCAGCAGCTCGGCCTGTCCGTCCCCGGCGACCTCGGCATCGCGAGCGCCGTCGACGGCGACACGCTGCACTGGGTCAGCCCGCACGTCACGGCCGCCGCGCTGAACCCGCGCATGATCGGCCGCCGCGCGATCGAGATCCTGATCGACCTCGCCGAGGGCAACGACGCGTCCCCGGGCGTGATGGTCCCCGGCCGCGTGATGGTGCGCGCGTCGACGCAGCGCGACGGCGCCGGCGCCGGCGCGGCCTGACCACGGCGGGCGCTCAGATCGCGAACTCGCCGACCCCGAGATGCTGCACCAGCCACTCCGTCGCGACCGTGCTCGCGGCGTCGAAGCCGGCCACGTAGGCGTCGAAGTGCCCACCGTCGAGGATCGCCAGGCGCTTGGGCTCGCGTGCGCTCTCGAAGGCCTCGATCGCCAGATCCGACACGGTCAGGTGGTCGCCCTCGGCGACGACCATGAGCAGCGGCGTCGGCGACACCCATTGGATGTAGGCGCCCGGCTCGTACTCCCAGAACATCTCGACGCTGCGCAGGGTCACCTCGTTGCGCCACGAGGGCGCGCGGGTCTCGCCGGTCTCGCTGAACCACGCCCACGAGTCCGGCGTCGGCAGCGCGGAGGCGGCCAGCGGATCGGGATCGACGACGGGGATCATCGCCGGCGGCTCGCCGCGGAAGCGCGCCTGGCGGTCGCCCTCGAAGGCCTCCTGGACCGAGGCCAGGAAGTCGGCGCGGACGAGTCGGCGCGCGTTGCGGTGCCCGCTGATCAGCGGGACCTGCGCGACGACGCACGTGACCCGCGGGTCGATCGCGCCGACGACGAGCACGTGGCCGCCCGAGTAGCTCGAGCCCCAGATCCCGACGCGGTCGCGGTCGACCTCGGGGCGCGTGCGCGCGTAGGTGATCGCGTGGCGGTAGTCGCGCACCTGCGCCCACGGGTCGATCTCCTGGCGCGGCTCGCCGTCGCTGGCGCCGAAGTTGCGGTTGTCGAAGACGAGCGCGGCCAGGCCGGCCGCGGCGAACGCCTCGGCGAAGCGGTCGAGGTACATCTCCTTGACCGCCGAGAAGCCGTGCGCCATGACGACCACAGGCGCCGGCCCCGCCACCTCGTCGGGGACGTAGAGCCAGCCGCGGAGCGTGACCCCCTCGGCGTTGAACTCGACGTCCTCGCGCATGGCGCTCTCCTCTCCGGTGACCCTCCGCGCGACCCTAACGGCCCGCGGGCCCGCGCGGGCAGGGTCGCGTCCGCGCGCGCCCCACTGCGCGCTGCTCGAGGAGGCCGGCGAGCACCTGGCCCAGGGCCTCGAGCCGCTGCACGAGCTCGCCCGCGCGCGGGGTCCTTCGCCAGGCGCCCGCGCGAGGCGCATGCTCTGTGAAAGCCGGTCACGAGCTCGCACGCGCGGCCGGAGCGGACGATGCGCCCGTCGCGGTCGAGGACGCACACGAGCGTCTGCGCCGTGTCGATGAGCGCCGCGCCGAGATCGCCGTCGGCGAGCGGCTCAGCGGCCGCCGTCGGGCGCCGAGCGGGGCCTTAAACGGGCCGGGCGAGCCATGA